>CANGGK010000038.1 GCA_947453475.1 Microbacteriaceae bacterium | reverse complement strand
GAGATTGGCTTCAGCGGAATGCCAAGCTTCGGCAAAGAGGGCAAGCCTCAGGTTGAAGAAGCTCGCGCGCTGGGTGCAACATTCGACGGCGTTCGCCTTTGGTCGCTCTATGTTCCAAACGGTCGCACCTTGGATGACCCGCACTACACATACAAGCTCGAATGGCTAGACCGATTGGCCGCCACCACCGCTGAATTCCAAGAGCATTCTGGGGATATGCCGCTTGCCTTGATGGGCGATTTCAACATCGCTCCGCTAGACACCGATGTCTGGGATATCAATGACTTCGTTGGCTCCACACACGTTTCCGAGCCAGAGCGCCAGGCATTCGAAGCCTTCGAGCAGATCGGCTTGACCGATGTGGTTCGCCCACGCATTCCAGAGGGTTACACCTACTGGGATTACCAGCAGCTTCGGTTCCCACGCAACGAGGGGATGCGCATTGACTTCATCCTTGGCAACGACCCATTTGCCGAACGCGTGACTCGTGCGGTCATCGACCGGGATGAACGCAAGGGCGAGGCGCCTAGCGACCACGTTCCGGTTGTAGTCGACATCGACTAATCTGCCCTAAATAGGGCTCTAGGAATTCGCTTCGAATTCTCTGTGACCACACGATTGCATCCTGAGTGGAGAGTAATCTCCGAATATGAATCGCAAGTTTGTAGTACCCCTTGTGACGTTTCTCGCTCTCGTGGGAATCTCCCTAGCAGCCGCGCTCCAAACCAATGCACCGGCCGTCGCTGCCACCACTGCAACCGCAGCGAAGTGTGGAGCAGTTCGCTTGGCAGCGGTGAAGTACTTCACGAAAACAGTTTCAATCATGTGCGATAGCAAGTGGATGTACGTGAGTTCGCTCGAGATCCCAAACGACGAAATGATGGTTGGCATAACAGGTTGGAACCAGCAGGTGCCTCTCCCTTTTGTGATGTCCGATGTCCTGTCCACGATGTGGAAAATCCCGCTAAAAGCTGTTTACTCAAAAACAACCACGGCGACCACGGGCGTGGGAGCCACCGCTCTCATGGTCAATGGCGTCCCGCTGTTCAACGCAACAAAGCCATCGAAGGATGGAAACCAATCCTCTTACCAAGCATCGGCCGACCCGTTACTCACTGGTGAATTGGACAGGTGTGACGGCCACTCGGGTCGCGGTGACGATTACCACTACCACGCGTACCCCGCCTGTTTAGTGAAGGCTCTGGTTACGGCAACCAAATCGAGTAAAGCTAAAAACTCACTCCTCGGCTGGTCACTCGACGGTTTCCCGGTCTATGGGCTCAGCGAAGCGAATGGCGCCGCGGTCACAAAACTTGATGCCTGTCTCGGTCATGACCTAAAGAATGGCATCGGCTATCACTACCACTTCACAACGGCTGCGCCCTACTCTCCAATGTGTTACCACGGAGTAGTGCCGATTGAGAATAATCCTGAACACCAACCGGCGGCTGCGGCTGGTCGTCCGGCCGGCGGCCCTACCAAGGTTCTAATAACCGGGATGACTTTCAGCTTGACCGGGACCTCAACGCTGAAATACACCTATAACGGCGTTGAGGGTTCGGTTTCTTACACCCCAGCCGCCAGCGCGGATCCAAATAAACAGTGTTGGCAGTTTGAATATCTAAATCCACCTCCAGGTTCCCCGGGAAGCGGTTCGCAGTTAACCTGCCGAGCCAAGAACGGAAAAGGCTCCTAGGTTCTTGAATAAAAGACGCTGAGCGTTGCCTCGCCTAACAGGTGATTCTTGGCTTGAGCTAGGGCCTCCGGGCCGGTCAAAGTCTGCCCAGTCAATTGGGCAGACAGAGCGTAGAGATGGAATGTGTAGGTTTTTTCACCTGGGCCTTGAGAGCAAGGCGGCGTGTATCCCAGCGAACCTTTGAAATTCTTGCCTTTTGAGCCCGAGCTTAGAGAGTTGTTGATTTCTTGGGTCGTCGGGCCGATGTTGAACTGCACGAGGTGGTTGAAGTCGCTCGGTTCCGTCTCTCCTGCGCGAGCTGGGCCGGGGACGGTGTCCATGGTCAGCAAAAGACTCTTTGTGCCTGCTGGCACGTTTTGCCACTTCAGCGAGGGCATGGTTCCAGAACCATCGCAGGTGTTTGCCAGATTCAGGCGGTTACCCGGCAGCAAGCCGGTAGCGTCTAGCCCGAAAATCGAAGTAGTCGGCATTGCAGATTTTGCGGTCGTTCTGAATAGAACCGTGTTGTCTAGAGTCAAACTGCTTGACCAGATCAAGTGTGCTCTTGGATCCCACTTGACTTGGCTGTAGCCATCCTTGACGCCAACCGCCGATTCGGAATATTCAGCCGGTGCCTGCCAACCTGAGTCTTTATAGGTTGACAGCGTCCAGCCAGTCGGAAGCGCTTTGGAGCTAGATTTGCAATCCGAAAGCGGTGAAACTGATGTCACGCATTCGGGGTTCAAAGGCGCTCGAAATGTCACGTAAGACTTCCACGCTTTGGAGGTCGCCGCAACTAACTTTCCAGATCCCTTCTCATGGATTTGAGCAATAATTCCGGCATCGCCAATCTGCTGCTGTGATGACCCGATATATTCCAAACCTGATTGGTTTTCGACGTAATCCTTGCCAATCAGAGCGATAGTGAGCGGATATTTCGCAGTGAATGTAACCGACACTTTGTTGAATGATTTCGTGGTGGTAATCGGCACGGGATCTTGCGCTACCTTGACTCCGTTCACGTAGAGTGCGAACCAGTTATCGGCCCAAATATCAGCTGAGAATGACGTCGTCGTGGCAGCAGTCGCCGCCGAGTTTCCGGCCCACGAACCGAGGATTGCAAGGATGAGGACAAACTTTAAAAGTTTCATCCGCTAACAATTTTCTCGTAGCTATCGGCAATCGATCCGTCGAATTTAACGAACTCAACCTTCGCCGAAGCACCCGCAGTCGTGACCCGCAAAAAGCCCGAGCCGCCGACTGCTTTGCCAGATAGGTAGCCGTACTGGGCTGGGTTTACCTTGTCGCCAGGATGACTCGGTTGCGGCACAGTCTGATAAACAATGCCGTCCAGTTCTTGCTTCACGTAGATGTGGTCATGCCCCTTGAAAACAAAGGAGACTTTGTGCTCGACGAGAAGATCATGCACCGGTTTGTACCAACCCGCGCGGTTCGCTGTGAAGCCGGGAGTGCCATCGGTGTTGGCTCCGCCCCACTCATTTCGCTTAGCAATCTCGACGCCGCCTCTAGACTGCGCGTCGCCCACCAGCAAGTGGTGAATGTAAACAAACTTGTGCCTTGCCGAACTCTGTTCGAGCGTCGATTTCAACCAGTCGTATTGAGCCTTACCTAGTGTCCATTGCCAACCATCCGCCTTTGGGCTCGAGGTGGTGAAGGTGAATGGGTCAAGGCAGATGTGCAACTGGTCAGGGCCCTGCATTGAAAAATACGAGAGATCGCTGGTCTGCTCTGGGAAATACTCCGCGCGATATTTCTTGGTGTTAAAGTCGCTGTAGCCGAGTTCGCCATCGTGGTTACCGAGAACAATTTTGAGTGGAATGCTGCCCAATTTCTTGTAGAAGCCCTTCATCAACTCAAAGCGAGCTCGAATGTTTTTCTCGCTCTTATCGGCCAATTTATCCACCATGAAAATATCGCCTAGGTCGACTAGGAACGCTGGAGAGGATTTCACGATTTGCTCCAAGGTGCCGTTATAAACCTCGGCACTCGAATTCTCATCCATGTGAGGATCAGCTTGAACTGCAAATACAGACTTCTCGAAAGAAGTCGGCATGGTGAAAGTTGAAGCTGGCCGAGCCAAATAGGTGCTGGATCCAGATTTTGCATATCGCAATCTGTAGAACACCTTCGCACCTGGAGAGAGCTTGGTGAGTTTTACATCCTGGCCGACATTCGCCTTGAGCGTCAGGACAGCAGATTTAAACGCATACTTTCCAACCTCGTACCCATACTCGACATAGGCTTTGGAGGCGCCATTCGCCTTGATCGTGAAAGTAGCTCTGGTCGGATCGTTCAGGACTTTCAAAATAGCAACGACCGAAAGCGTCGCCGCTTGAGCCTCCTTGGCCGTTGCAGCAATCACTGTGCCAGCAAGCAGGGCGCGAACGAAAGTTCTACGAGACAACGACCACAGTAGAAATCTCTTTGCTGGCGACATTAGAAGCCTGCCCTTGGCTTAACCGAGTAACTATGAGCGATAGAGCGATTCTTTCGCTTGGTGTCCTGAGTTCGCGCTGCAAGGAAATACTCAACCTTGGCAGCAGTCGAGCCGACCGTCACTCGAACGTGGCCCGAGTTCGGGGCCTTGGTGCCCGTTTTGTAGGCATCCTCATTGAACATCGAGAATGTGTCGTCGGCTGGGTTCGGCATTGATTGATAAACGAGCCCGTCTCTGCTCTGTGTGACGAAAATGTGGTCATGGCCTTGGAAGAAGACGGATACCCCATGCTTCACCATTAGGTCATGGATAGGTAGCTCCCAGGTTGGGCGCTGCTCTTTGAACGTGGTTTTGTTGCCTGGGTCTTTGCCGCCCCATTCATAGTTATACGAAACTTCAACGGCACCTCGGCCGGTGCCCATGACGTGGTGAGCAAAGACAAAAATGTACTTTGACTTGGTTGTCTCCAGGATGGTTTTGAACCACTGGTACTGTTCGTCTCCAAGGCCGACTTGCCATAGATCTGCAGTCTTTCCTGAGCCTCCACCAGCCTTCTTGTTTGTTTGGGATTGATCGTTTGAGACACCGGCGGCGTTATCCACGGCACTCTTTGAATGCCAGTAGGGGTCAAGGGTAATAAAGGTCGCATCTCCCCAATTCCAGGAATAGTAATCCCGTGGGTTTCCGACGTGCTCGACTTCTGTGGCATCCGTCGAATAAAAGCCGTCGTTGATTGGCAAAGGGAAAAACTTAAGGCGGGCGAGACCTGCAAGAACCGCTGGGTTCGCAGATGTGCCGTCGAGCAGATACTGGGCGGCTTGTTCGTGGTTGCCGTTGACCAGAAAGATTGGTACTGACCCACCGGAAATCGCGAGCCACTGGCGATGAGTCGAATAAACCTTCTCGATACTTGCCTGGTTAGCCTGATTCTTCCCAATCAAAGGGTCGATTGAGAAGTCATCGCCGAGCAGAATATGGAAGTCGGGTTGCTGAGCGACAATGTTTTTCATCGCAACCGTATAGAGATCTGCGTTGAACATCTTGCCTGCTCGCTCAGGGTGGGTGTCGCCCTGGACTGTGAATGCGAAAGCCTTGCCAGACGCCTTTGCGGTGCTGAAGCTGAGAATGGTTCCGGCAGCGAAGGCGCCGGTGCCAGAAGCTCTGTACCTCAAGCGGTAATAGATTTTGGAACTCGCCGGCAACCCCGCTAGCTCAAACACCTGAGGGTCATTTACCTTCAAGGATTTGATGTCAGTTTTACGCGTGAACTTGGTTTTCGAGACCCCAAACTCCACGTATAGCTCGGCCGCGGCGCTTGCCACCAAGCTGAGTGCAGCGGAATTCTTTGTGGGCCGGCCAAGGATGTGGCTAAAGGTTATGCCCGCCGCGACGGCTTCTTCGGTGAACAGAGTGGCTGCGACCGCACCAGCAAGCCCGCCGATTATGAGTGATCGTCTGGTGATTAGGTTCTTCTCAGTATCCATACCAGCAAGGTAGCGCGGGCAAATTGTTAAATAGCTGAGACTGACTTGTGGGAACTATTTGAAATTTCGGTGGCTTTCGCAAGCCATGTCTTGCGTTCATCGGCGTCGAGCTTTTCGATCGCATAGCGAAGCATCGTGCGGGGCATTTCAGCCGCGTAGCGGCTCAGAAAATTTCGCAATTCTGCAAGGTCGCGATTGCCGACTTCGCGCAGCATCCATCCCACTGCCTTGTGAATCAAGTCGTGCTTATCGTGCAGCAACATCTCGGCGATGTGAATGGTCGGTGCGAAATCGGCTGGACCCTTACCGAGCTTGCTCGCCCGAATTGATGCGAACGTGAACATGATTGAGACTCGACGCTCCCAGAGTTTCTCGCTGCGAGCCAAAGACTCAAGCAACTGCATGGCATCTGGCTTGCCGACTAGATACATTCCAAAATAAGGCGCCGAGGTGTCGACGAGATCCCAGTTGTTTACTCGGCCTTCATAGACCAGGCGCAGGTAGAAATCGAACACTTCCTGCTGGGACGCGTGCTGGGAAGCAAGTTCGGCGGCTGAACGACCGCGACCGGCCTTGGTGATCTTCTTCCACTTGGCAACCAGGATGATCAACCCGAGCAATCGATGCTCGTGAATTGGCGACTGCATCAACTCATAGACTTCGGCTTCGGTGAGCCCGGAGAACTGCCCGGCAACCGTGCGAACGTTCGGCACGGTAACCCCTAGAAACTCATCGCCTTCACCATATTGGCCAGGGCCAGACTTGAAAAACTTGGGGAAAAACGCGCGCTTTTCGGGGTTAACAAAAGTGGCCAGGGCAGCTTTTGCCCCGGCCACTGTTTGTTCAATCATGCAGTTACTCTAGCTCTGAAATCACGACTAGCGCGTCGCCCTCAGCCGGAGTGAACTTTGTGGTCTTCGCAGGGTTCAACTGAACGCCAGAAGCGGCATCGCCAGCGGCATTTGCCAACACGCGGTAACCGATGGCCGATTCTCCGTGAGCGCGAGCAACTGCAACAAGTTCGGCATACTCAAGTTCCTTACCCAGCGGCACATAGTGCGAAATTGGGCGAACGTTGATTGATGCGCCATCGGCGTCGAATAGGTCGTCGAAGACCGGCGCAAGCGCTGGGTTCTCTGAAACCTGTGCAATTAGCAGTGCAGCCAGGTTGTCGCTAACAACCAGGTCATCGGCTGCGGCAACGCGTGCAAGTTCTGCCTTTCGGCTGTCGAGAATCTCGGCAACTAGACGGGTTGGCTCAACACCGTTTCCGTCTGCTGCGAACAACTGGTTCATCTGAAGCATGGTCAACATGGTCTGAGCATCTGCTTCAGACTCACTGATCGCGTTGCGGTAACCAAGGATGATGACCTCGTTGTACCTCTTTGCAGAAGCGGCGGCGATTAGCTCATCGATGTCTCCTGAGACAGTCGCATGGGTCACCTTTAGGTCGCCAAACTTCAGGTCGGCAAGTTCGGCTGCTGCAACGAACTTGCTCTGTGCAACGATGTGAACCGATGAACCCTTTGGCAAGAACTCAGCGAGCTCGGTGATTACCGAACGGCCCATTGAAGACCAACCGATTACCAACAGGTGCTCTGCCTTGGCGGCAGGCAACTTCTTGGCAGTGTGCTTCTTGGTCGCGATGTCTTCACGAACGCCGGTGTAAACGACCTTGTCGTCATCCTCAGCGATGGCAATCACCTGAGTGTTTGCGGTGAGCTTGGTGCCCTGCTTCGGGTTCAGGTGAGCAACACCCTTGTCGTCAACCAGACCGATTACCGAGGCTTCGTTGAAGGCCAAGATTGCATCGGCGTAGGTCTTGCCGGCAAGAGCAGGCACGTTGTTGAAGTAGATTTCGTCGCCATCGAAGTCGAGCAGGTCTAGGGTTACGGCGGCTAGCCCAGGCTGGCGTGAAGCCTGCGCGGTGACTCGAGCGATTACGTCGTGCGAGCGAACCGAAATGACTCGACCCTCAGTCGCGGTCTCGAGCGCTTCGGCGGTGTGCAGGTCGTCGACCTCGGCGATGATGCGGGTATTCGGGTTCGCGTTTACCGACTTCACGGCAAGCACGGTCGAAACGATGGTGGCGTCGCCGGCCTCGTTTTCATCCAGGATGATGATCGACTTGGCACCAGAAATGTTGGTGCGCTTCAGGTCGGCCGGGTTGGTTGGGTCGCCCGAGCGGGTAATGACCTTGAGCTTGCCGAGGCCCTCGGCACGTGACTCAATTTCGTCTTCCATGAACTCGCGGCTCTTGTCGCTGAAAATCACAACTAGCGGCTTGCGAACGTTCTCGTTAGCGATCGCAAGTTCCTTCAAGATTGGGAACACGCGGTTCGACCAACCAAGGATGAGGGTGTGACCGGTGTCGACGACCGGGCTCTTACCCTTGCGCAGGCGCTCGAAGGTGCGGTTGATCGCGCCGACGATGAAACCGGTGACGCTACCGGCGAGGGTAATGGTCACGGCCCAGCTGATAATTCCCAGGATGCGGTCGGCCCAGGTTGGCTCGCCACCCTTGCCGAGCAGGCCGGCGAATGAGCCCCAGAAGGTCTCGAAAGTTGGTGACGGCAGCTTGTCGCCGGCATAGAGAGCAGGCACTGCGTAGAGGGCGTACTTGATCAAAACAACCAAGATCGACATGACAACGAGGCCGCCGAACATGTAGGCGACGAAGGCGCCGCTCTTGGCAATCGAGTTGTCGAAGTTGTATTTGAGACGGGTTAGAAAACCGGCCTTCTTTGCGATTGGGGCGTCAGGCTCGCCCTTTGCACCCTGGCCGTATGAGCGGTTGTTTTCAGTCATAAGCCAAAGTTTAGCGAAATGCCCCAGCCGAAAATGAATCTGGCTGGGGCATTCCTATTTGCGAACTTATTTAGTCGATTACGCCTGGCTCAACAATCAGAGCAACGCCATCCTCGGCAACATCAACGCGAACCAGCGAACCATCGTGGATGACGCCGGAAAGCAAAAGATTGGCCAACTTGTCGTCAATTTGCTGTTGCATTAAGCGGCGTAATGGGCGGGCACCATAGATCGGGTCGTAACCCTTGTCTGCCAACCAAGCTCGGGCTGCCGGGGTAACCGCCAACTGAAGTCGACGCTGTTCTAGGCGCTTCGATAGTCGGTCGATGTTGAGTTCAACAATCTGGCCGAGCTCACTGCGGTCTAGCGCAGAGAAGATGACGATGTCGTCCAAGCGGTTTAGGAATTCAGGCTTGAAGTGCCCGCGAACCATCGCCAGTACGCCCTCCGACTTCTGAGCCTCGCTCAACTCTGGGTCGATCAAGAACTGCGAACCGAGGTTGGATGTCAAGATCAAAATCACGTTCTTGAAGTCGACAACTCGACCCTGGCCGTCGGTCAAGCGACCGTCATCCAAGACCTGAAGCAACACATCAAAGACCTCTGGGTGCGCCTTTTCGACCTCGTCTAGCAAGACCACCGAGTATGGGCGACGGCGAACCGCTTCGGTCAGCTGACCACCCTCTTCATAGCCGATGTAACCCGGAGGGGCGCCCAGCAAGCGGCTAACCGAGTGCTTCTCGCCGTACTCCGACATGTCGATGCGAACCATTGCCTTCTCGTCGTCAAACAAGAATTCGGCGAGGCTCTTGGCGAGTTCGGTCTTACCAACACCCGTAGGGCCGAGGAACAAGAACGAACCGGTCGGGCGATCTGGGTCGCTTATGCCGGCCTTGGTGCGGCGAACCGCATCAGAAACCGACTTGACCGCGGCCTTCTGGCCAATCAAACGACGACCCAACTCATTCTCGAGATTGAGCAGCTTCTGGCTTTCACCGGCGAGTAGCTTGCCGGTAGGCACGCCGGTCCAGGCGCTAACCACGGCCGCGATGTCATCCTCGCCAACCTGGTCGTTAACCATGCGCTCTTTCTTAGCGCCATCGGCGCTCGAAATATTTTCGGCAGCTTCGAGGTCGGCAAGCTGCTTCTCGAGTGCCGGAATCTCACCGTAAAGCAGGCGAGAAGCACGCTCGAGGTTAGCCTCGCGCTGGGCGCGGTCGGCCTCGATGCGCAAGCCGTCAAGCTTGGTCTTGAGGTCACCGACCTGGTTTAGCTCGGCACGCTCCTTTGCCCAACGGGCGTTGAGCTCATCGAGTTTTTCGCTTTTCACCGATAGGTCGTCGCGGAGTTTTTCAAGACGCTGCTTCGAAGCTTCGTCCTTCTCCTTCTTTAGAGCAAGTTCTTCGAGCTTTAGGCGGTCTACCTGACGGCGCAACTCATCAATCTCAACCGGGGCTGAGTCAATCTCCATGCGCAGACGAGACGCGGCCTCATCAATGAGGTCAATCGCCTTGTCTGGCAACTGACGGCCGGTGATGTAGCGGTTCGACAGGGTAGCGGCGGCGACCAAGGCGCTGTCGGCAATGGCAACCTTGTGGTGCGCTTCGTAGCGCTCCTTTAGGCCACGCAATATCGCGATGGTGTCAACCACGGATGGCTCTCCCACATAGACCTGCTGGAATCGACGCTCTAGCGCCGGGTCCTTTTCGATTCGCTCGCGGTATTCATCCAAGGTGGTGGCACCGATCAGGCGCAGCTCACCTCGGGCCAGCATTGGTTTGAGCATGTTGGCGGCATCTTGGCCATCGCCGGCACCGGCCCCAACCAGGGTGTGAAGTTCATCAATAAAGGTGATTACGCCACCCTCGGCTGCGTTGATTTCGGCGAGAACTGCCTTGAGACGCTCTTCGAATTCACCTCGGAATTTCGCACCGGCCACCATGGCGGCTAGGTCTAGCGAAATGAGTTGCTTGCCCTTGAGGCTTTCTGGCACGTCACCGGCGACGATGCGCTGGGCGAGGCCTTCAACTACTGCGGTCTTACCGACACCAGGCTCGCCAATGAGCACCGGGTTGTTCTTGGTTCGACGGCTAAGCACCTGTGAAACTCGACGGATCTCGGCGTCTCTGCCGATGACCGGGTCGAGCTTGCCAGACTTGGCGATCTCGGTGAGGTTCACACCATACTTTTCGAGAGCGCTCTGCTGGTCTTGCTGCTGCATGTTTGGGTTGTTCACTTGGTTCTCCTTTCGTGCGGTTTTACCGCACTACATCCGAGGTTTTCGGATTTGCGAAGGGCTACTTCGCCCGCCAGAGCACTACCTGGGTGTGCTTCGACGGTCTTTGGCCGCGAGACAAGCTCTCGACCCCTTGTTCACCGGCTGCGAAGACTCGGTTTCCCGGTCGGTTCATCATCTCGTTGGCCAAGGCCTGTTCCAGATCGCGCACCCTTTTTGAGAGTTCGGCGTTCTGATTTTCAAGTTCAAGGATGCGGCGGATGCCTTCTAGGCTCACTCCCTCGGCCGACAAGCGGGCGATTTCGCGAAGCTGTGCGACATTGCGCATTGTGTAGCGACGGCTAGATCCACTGGTGCGGCTCGGGGTCACTAGGCCCATGCGATCGTATTGACGCAGGGTCTGCGGGTGCATGACTGCGAGTTCGGCGGCAACCGAAATCACAAAAAGCGGAGTGTTCTCGTCGAACTGTTCCATCTCATGCCTCCCTTGTCTCGAGAAATGCTGACTTTAGAGAAGTCCGGCCTTGACCAAAAGGTCGGCGCGTGGGTCTTCATCCGGTAGGAAGCCATCGAACTCTTCGAGGGCCTTCTTGGCCTTGTCACTTACGTGGCTCGGCACGGCAATCTCAACGGTGGCCAAGAGGTCTCCCTCGGCCTTTGCGGTGACGACACCGCGACCCTTCACGCGAAGCACTCGGCCGTTCGGGGTGCCAGGGGCAACCTTGAGCTTGACCGGGTCGCCACCGAGAGTCGGCACCTGAATGGTGGCGCCCAAGACCGCCTCCGCGAAGGTGATCGGAACCACAACACGGATGTTGTTGCCATCGCGGGTGAAGACCGGGTGCGGCTTGACCGTGACGGTGATGATTAGGTCACCGGCTGGTCCACCGTTCGGCGATGGGTTTCCCTTGCCAGCGATCTTGATCTTCTGGCCGTCTTGAACGCCCGCTGGAATCTTGATCGTGGTTGGCTCGGCTCCGGCGCGAAGCGACAACTTGATAGTCGTGCCCTTCACGCCATCGATGAAGTCGAGAGTCTGGGTAGTGGTTAGGTCTTGGCCGCGCTGCGGACCGCGTGGTCCGCCAAAGCCGCCACCACCGCCACCAAAGAGGTTCGCGAAGACATCCTCGAAACCGGCGCCACCGAAGTTTGCACCACCCGAGAAACCGCCGCCGCCAAAGCCCGCACGAGCACCTGGGCCCATTGCGCGCATCTGGTCATACTCGGCGCGCTGATCTTTGTCAGACAGCACCGAATAGGCCTCAGAGATTTCCTTGAAGCGAGCCTCCGCCTTGGCGTCACCCGGGTTTGTGTCTGGGTGAAACTGGCGTGAGAGCTTGCGGTAGGTCTTCTTTAGCTCGGCCTCAGACACGTCCTTAGATACGCCAAGGATCTTGTAGAAATCCTTGTCGAACCAGTCTTGACTTGCCATCTTTAGCGAACCTCTTTGTTGTGGTGAATTATTTATGCAGGGATGTGTACTGCAACCATTGCTGGTCGAAGTAGGCGGTCGCCGAGCATGAAGCCCGGCTCGACAACGTCAGCGATGACGTTCTCGGTAACCTCGGCAGACGGAGTCTGAACTAGCGCGTTGTGGATCTCTGGGTCGAACTTGTCACCCTTCTCGCCAAACGCCTTCAAGCCAAACTTGTCGCCTGCGTTGCGAAGCTTGCCAACTACAGCTGCAAACGGTGACCCCTCAAGGTCGCCGTGTGCCTCGGCGCGAGACAAGTCATCCAAGGCCGGCAGAATCGCACGCAAGACCTCGGCAATCGCCGAGTTGCGAGCCACATCGCGGTCACGCTCAACGCGTGCCTTGTAGTTCACAAACTCAGCCTGCAACCGCTGCAAGTCGGCAAGCAGTTCTGCCTCCTTGCTGATCGGCCCAGTCTCATCCACGAGGTTCTTGAGTTCTTCGTCTAACGCATCTGCCGCGTCAGGTTGTTCTGATTCGAGAGATTGCGAAGCATCGTGAATCGAATCAGAATTTCCTGAGGTAGCGGCAGACTCGTCGCTGACGGAATCCTCGCCACGAATGTCGTCAGACATTACTTTGCGTCCTTGTCGGTCTCATCTTCGTCAACAACCTCGGCGTC
>CANGGK010000037.1 GCA_947453475.1 Microbacteriaceae bacterium | reverse complement strand
GTCTAAAGGAGCTACAAATCAGCGATCCCCGCATCAATGAGCGCATCCGCGTGCCAGAGGTTCGCCTCGTCGGCGCTGCTGGTGAGCAGATTGGCGTTGTCCGCATCGAAGATGCGCTGCGCATGGCACAAGAGCAGGACCTCGACCTAGTTGAGGTTGCCCCTACTTCAAAGCCACCAGTTGCGAAACTTATGGACTTCGGAAAATTCAAGTACGAAGCAGCCCAAAAGGTTCGTGAGGCACGCAAGAACCAGGTCAACACCGTTCTAAAGACCGTTCGTTTCGGTCTGAAGATTGATGATCACGACTATGGAACCAAGCGCGGTCAGATTCAGAAATTCCTCAAGGCCGGTGACAAGGTCAAGGTGATCGTGGTCTTCCGCGGTCGCGAACAGTCACGTCCAGAAATGGGCATCAAGTTGCTTCAGAAGCTTGCCGAAGAAGTAGCCGAGTTAGGTGCAGTCGAGTCGAATCCTTCGATCGATGGCCGCAACATGGTTATGGTCATTGGCCCGCTAAAGAACAAGGCAGACGCTAAGGCAGAAGCCAAGAAAGCTGCAGAGAAGGCCGCAAAGGCCGCTCCAGCAGAAAAGCCAAACGAGTCGACAGCCGAAGAAGCTGCCGAGTAGAAACAGGAGAAATCAATGCCAAAGCAGAAGACCCACTCTGGCGCTAAGAAGCGTTTCCGCTTCACCGGTAGCGGCAAGATCATGAAGCAGCAGATCAACATGCGCCACAACCAGGAGCACATGTCGAACCGTCGCAAGCGTCGTCTAAACGTCGACCAGGTAGTTTCACCGGCTGACTACAAGACCCTCAAGACCCTTCTCGGCAAGTAAGCCCGAACCTACAAATTTTTGAGGTGCTTCGGCACCGCTGAGTTGAACTTAGGAGTATCAACAAATGGCAAGAGTAAAAAACGCTGTAAACGGTTCTAAGAAGCGCCGTACAGTTCTAGAGCGCGCCAAGGGTTACCGCGGCCAGCGTTCACGTCTATACCGTATGGCGAAGCAGCAGATGCTGCACTCGCTTGTATACGCATACAACGACCGTCGTGCCCGCAAGGGTGACTTCCGTCGCCTGTGGATCCAGCGCATCAATGCTGCATCACGTGCAAACGGCCTAACCTACAACCGCCTAATCCAGGGTCTAAACCTTGCTGGCATCGTTGTTGACCGTCGCATCCTTGCAGACCTAGCAGTGAACGAGCCAAAGACCTTCGCAAGCCTTGTTGCTTCAGCAAAGGCTGCTCTTCCTGCAGACACCTCAGCACCAAAGGTCAAGTAAGACCTTGCTGATTGATCCCAAGGCCAACAAGGTCCGCGGGGTCGCCAAGCTCACCAAGAAAGACGCCCGGTCATCGACCGGGCTCTTTCTGCTTGAGGGACCTCAAGGGCTAAAGGAAGCGCTAAACCGCCCGAAGCTTATCGTCGAGTTGTTCGCAACCGAAGATGCCGTTGAGCGCTACCCAGAGCTTTTTGAACGGGCTGAGTCTGCCCGCATTGAGCTTCAGCTGGTGTCTGAGCCGGTTTTGAAGGCGCTAACCGACACCACGACTCCTCAGGGAATCGTTGCCGTTTGTGAGCAGCTTCACTCAAACCTAGAAGACATCATTGCCGCTAAGCCTCGCCTCGTAGCGCTCTTAGCCAACATCCGTGACCCGGGTAATGCCGGCACCGTTCTGCGCGCTGCCGATGCAGCGGGTGCAGATGCGGTCATTTTTAGTACCAACAGCGTCGACGTTTACAACCCGAAGGTCGTTCGTTCAACCACCGGTTCGGTTTTTCACGTGCCTTTTGCAATTGATGTTCCAATCGAGGATGCAATCTCCGCCCTCAAATCAGCCGGACTTCAGATTTTTGCTGCCAACGGCGGGGGAGTCGAGATTCCTGAGCTAGGCGACGAGGTTCTCTCAAAGCCGACTGCGTGGGTTTTCGGAAACGAAGCCTGGGGTTTCGAACAGAGCACACTAGATCTAGTTGATCAAGAAGTTGCCGTACCGCTCTATGGCGCTGCTGAATCGCTCAATCTAGCCACCGCCGCAAGCATTTGCCTTTACGTGACGGCGTTCGCTCAAAACAAGGCTTAGGCCCTTTGAAAAGGTAGACTTAGACCCTATGTCTGCCGAAAATCCAATCACCCAAAACGCAGTTGATGCGGCCGTTGCTAGCGCGCTCGAGAGCATCGCTTCTGCCGCTGACCTTGCCGCCCTTAAGGCGGCCCGTGCCACAGCAGTTGGCGAGCAATCTGAGATTGCCAAACTGAACGCACTTGTCAAGAACATCGCCAATGAATTCAAGGCGGCTTCTGGTGCCATGATTGGCAAGGCGCGTGGTGAGCTCAATGCTGCATTCGCAGCCCGTGAAACCGAACTATTCGCCGTCGAAGAGGCCGCAAAGCTTGCTGCAGAAGCTGTCGATGTAACCGCAGCTGCATCACCTTCAAAACTTGGTGCCCGTCACCCGCTCTCCCTTCTGCAAGACCAGATTGCCGACGTATTCGTCGGCATGGGGTGGGAGATTGCCGAAGGTCCAGAACTCGAAAACGAGTGGTTCAACTTCGACGCACTGAACTTTGACGAAGATCACCCGGCACGCGCGATGCAAGACACATTCTTCGTCGAGCCGGTGGAGTCGCACCTGGTACTTCGCACTCACACTTCACCGGTACAGGTTCGCTCTATGCTCGACCGCGAACTGCCGGTTTATGTCCTTTGCCCGGGGCGCGTTTTCCGCACCGACGAACTCGATGCAACTCACACACCGGTATTCCACCAGGTTGAGGGTCTAGCGGTTGACAAGGGTCTGACCATGGCCGACCTGCGTGGAACGCTTGAGCACTTCGCACGCATTATGTTTGGCCCAGACGCACAAATTCGCCTGCGCCCATCATTTTTCCCGTTCACCGAGCCTTCTGCCGAGCTTGACGTTTGGCACCCGGGGGCAAAGGGCGGCGCTCGTTGGGTCGAGTGGGGTGGCTGCGGAATGGTCAACCCGAACGTTTTGATGGCTGCCGGCATCGACCCTGAGGTTTACTCAGGCTTTGCGTTTGGCATGGGAATCGAGCGAACCCTTATGTTCCGCAACGATGTTCGTGACATGCACGACATGGTCGAATCAGATGTTCGCTTCAGCGAGCAGTTCGGAGTGACTCTCTAATGCGCGTTCCATTGTCATGGCTAGCCGACTACGTAGATCTTCCTGGTGATGTCACCGCCGACGACGTAATGGCAGCACTTGTAAAAGTTGGCCTCGAAGAAGAAGGCTCGCACGGGTTTGGCGTAACCGGCCCGGTAGTTGTCGGGCAGGTTTTAGAGTTCACTCCAGAGGCTCAAACAAATGGCAAAACCATTCGCTGGTGCCAGGTTCGCGTTGCCGCAGAAGGTCAAAAGGCTGCCGATGGTGGCGCTGACGTCCGCGGAATCGTCTGCGGCGCTAGCAACTTCGAGGTTGGCGACAAGGTTGTGGTTTGCCTACCGGGCGCCGTTCTGCCTGGTGATTTCCACATCGCAGCGCGCAGCACCTACGGTCACACCAGCGATGGAATGATGGCTTCGGCGCGCGAGCTAAACCTAAGTGACGACCACGCAGGAATTATCCGCTTGCACGAGCTTGGTCTCGACCCAAAGGTCGGCACCGACGCCCTTGAACTTCTTCACCTAGATGAAGAGGCTGCCGAAGTAAACGTAACCCCAGACCGCGGCTACTGCTTCTCAATGCGCGGCATTGCTCGAGAGTACTCGCACGCAACCGGCGCAGACTTCCGCGACCCAAAGAGTAACGCGCACATCGAGCCTGGTCACGGCTTTGGTCTAACCATCGATGATCAGGCCCCTATCCGTGGTCGCCGTGGCACCGACCGCTTTGTATTGCGCGTGGTCAAGGGTGTCGACGTTTCACGTCCAACCCCGGCCTGGATGGTTGCCCGCCTCAAGCTTGCCGGCATGCGTTCTGTCTCGCTGGTGGTCGACATCACAAACTACGTCATGCTCGAGCTCGGCCAACCGACGCACGCCTATGACCTAGACAAAATCTCTGGTGGTCTAACTGTTCGCCGCGCCAAGGTAGGCGAAACCCTGAAGACTCTAGACGGTCAGGTTCGAAAGCTAGACGTCGAAGACCTCCTCATCACCGACGAGTCGGGCCCAATCGGCCTAGCCGGCGTCATGGGGGGCGAAGCCACCGAGGTAACTTCGACTACCAAGGATGTTCTAGTCGAAGCGGCTCACTTCGAGCCAATCACCATCGCTCGCTCGGCTCGACGTCACCGTCTGCCTTCTGAGGCATCGAAGCGCTACGAGCGTGGAGTCGACCCAATGATGGCTGACAATGCGGCTGCGCGCGTCGTGCAACTGCTAGAGGTTCACGCTGGCGGAGCCGCTGATTCTCTCGGGGCCGAGTTCAAAGATCTTCCCGCGGTGAAGGCCATCTGGCTTCCAGCCGAGTTTGCCACCGAATTGGTTGGTGTTGCCTATACCGCCGAAGAAATTGACAAGGTATTGCGTGAGGTCGGCTGTGTCGTTGCAGCGGTCGACGGCGGTTACGAAGTGATCCCTCCAAGCTGGAGACCAGACCTCACTCACAAGACCGACCTGGTCGAAGAAATCGCAAGAATCACCGGTTACGACCGCATTCCATCGCGACTACCAATTGCGCCTCCTGGGCGCGGTTTGAGCACCAAGCAGAAGCGCCGTCGCGCTATCCTGGGTGCACTTGCCGGGTCGGGGCACGTCGAAGTTTTGACTTACCCATTCATTAGCGAAGCGCAGAACCAGTTGTTCAGCGATGGTCAGCCGACAGTTAAGTTAGCAAACGCATTGCAGGCTGAGTTCGGCGAGATGCGCACCACGATTTTGCCAGGTCTAATCGAAGCAGCTCGACGCAACTTCTCTCGTGGTCTAACCGACCTCGCTATTTTCGAAGAGGGCTCGGTGTTCTTGCCTGGCAAGACCATCACCGCAACCGGCAAGCTTCCTATCGGTAACCAGCTTCCATCAGCCGAAGAGCTGGCAACGCTGAACGCAACAATCCCTGCCCAGCCGGGCCGACTTGCAGCGTTATTCACCGGCGACCGCATCAATCAGGCGGTTGGCATTCATTCGCAGCCGGTGAGCTACCAGGATGCCATCCAGGCGGCTCGCGTAACAGCACACGCAGTTGGTCTAGAGCTATCCGTTCGCCAGGCAAGCCCTAAGGGTTTTCATCCTGGCCGCACGGCAGAGCTTCTGGTTGGCGTCGATTCAGTTTCGATTGGCTTCGCTGGTGAACTCGACCCGAATCTAACCGCGGCAAACGATCTTCCACGTCGCGTAGCTGCATTAGAGATTGATCTAGAGGCGCTCTACGCAGCGGCACCGCAGGTCATCCAGGCGGGTTTCATCGGAACCTACCCTGCGGCAACCCAAGACCTATCACTTGTGGTAGCCATCGAGATTCCAGCTGGTGATCTTCGTGCGGCGATTCTTGAGGGAGCGGGTGAACTTCTCGAGCAGGTAACTCTCGTGGATGACTACCGTGGTAGCAACATGGAACCGGGTCATAAATCGTTGACTTTTGCCCTTCGCTTCCGTGCAACCGATCGCACTTTGACTCAGGTTGAAGCTTCGGAATCACGAGACAAGGCTGTCGCCTTGGCAAATCAAAAGTTCGGTGCAACGCTTCGCGCATAGCGAGCGTTGACAACAGTTAGGGGAGCATGGTGGCATTTTCAGTAGCCATCGCTGGGGCTAGCGGAAACGTTGGCGGCGAACTCTTGCGCCTCGTGGCTGAGCATCCTGAACTAGAGCTCAAAACCGTAACTGCCAGCAGTATGGTGGGGCAAAAGGTTTCGACACTGCACCCTCACGTGCCGGCTTTTGCCGACTTGGTTTTCACCGAAAACTCAGCGAGTGAACTTGCCGGTCACGACATTGTGTTCTTGGCGCTGCCACACTCAAAGTCGGCAGAGGTTGCCGAGTGGCTCAGCGAAGAGACTCTGGTCATTGACTGTGGCGCCGACTTCCGCCTCGAGAGCGAGTCAGACTGGAAGAAGTTCTACGGCGGCGAGCACGCCGGCACCTGGACCTACGGGATGCCCGAGCTCCTAATTGGCGGCGAGAATAAACAACGCGAACTGCTCAAGGGCACCAAACGAATCGCTGTGCCTGGCTGCAACGTAACGGCAATCACCTTGGCTCTGGCTCCTGGTCTGGCTGCCGGCCTGATTGAACCTGACGACATCGTCAGCATCCTTTCGGCTGGCACATCGGGCGCGGGTCGCGGAGCAACCGAAAACCTTTTTGAGATTGAGCCAACCGGTTCGGCAAACGCCTATCAAGTGGGTGGAATTCACCGTCACACGCCTGAAATTGAGCAGAACCTGAGCAAATCGGCGGGGCAGCGAATCCAGATTTCCTTTACCCCAATTCTCGTTTCAATGGAACGCGGCATCCTTGCCGTCAACACCGCCAAGTTGAAACCAGGCGTTTCTCTTGAACTCGCTCACCAAGCGTGGGCGGCTGCTTACGGTGACGAACAATTCATCAAGGTTTACCCGAAGGGCAAGTTCCCTTCGACCGCCGACACTATTGGTGACAACAATGCACTGATCGGCTTGGCCATTGATGAGCATGCCAATCGTCTGGTTGCGGTCTGCGCGATTGACAATCTGGTGAAAGGCACCGGTGGAGCAGCTATTCAATCAATGAACATCGCCCTCGGGCTTCCAGAAAATACTGGCCTGACTGCAATCAGTTTGGCCAAGAATGGCGTGAAGAAATGACCGTAACTGTCGCTAAAGGCTTCGTAGCCGCTGGTGTTCGCGCAGGCCTCAAGGCCTCGGGCAATAAAGACCTCGCGCTCGTAGTGAATCAGGGTCCACTCAAGTCGGCCGCCGTAGTCTTCACCACCAACCGCTGCCAGGCAAACCCAATCATCTGGAGCAAGCAGGTAATTGCTGACGGCGAAGTTTCGGCAATCGTGCTCAACTCGGGTGGCGCAAACTGCTACACCGGCGCCCAGGGATTTCAAACGACACACGCCACAGCTGAAAAGGTGGCAGAAGCCCTCAACGTTTCCGCTGGCGACGTTCTGGTCTGCTCAACCGGCCTGATCGGCGAACAACTTGACCTTGCCAAGCTAACCGCCGGGGTCGATGCTGCCGCCTCGGAGCTTTCCGCCGATGCGGGTGCGTCTGCCGCCGAGGCAATCATGACTACCGACTCCGTCTCAAAAACCGCTCACCTAGTCAGCCCAAACGGATGGTCGGTTGGCGGTATGGCAAAGGGCGCTGGCATGCTTGCCCCTGGTCTGGCAACGATGCTCGTAGTGGTCACCACCGATGCTGTTGTCGATAGCGCAACCCTAGACAAGAGCCTTCGTGCTGCTACCCGTGTTACGTTCGACCGCCTCGACTCTGACGGTTGCATGTCTACCAACGATCAAGTCACCTTGTTGGCTTCTGGCGCATCGGGTGTAACCCCTAACCAGGATGAGTTCCAGGCCGCAATCACCGCGGTCTGCCACGACCTTGCCCAGCAACTGCTTCGTGATGCCGAGGGCTCGAGCCACGACATCGCTATCGAGGTAGTCAACGCCGCTAGCGAAGACGACGCTGTAGAGGTTGGGCGTTCGGTCGCCCGCAATAATTTGTTCAAGGCTGCCATTTACGGAAACGATCCAAATTGGGGCCGCATCCTGGCCGCTGTCGGCGTGACCAAGGCCGCTTTTGACCCGTATGACATTGACGTTGAAATCAATGGCGTGAGTGTTTCGCGCAAGGGTCAACCAGACCAGTCCCGTGACCTTGTCGATCTAACTCCGCGTGCGGTACACATCCGCATCTCACTCAACGCAGGTTCTGCGGTCGCCACCATTTATACCAATGACCTGACTCACGAATACGTGACAGAGAACAGCGCCTACTCAAGCTAATGATTCCTTCAGAACAACACGAAAACGGTCTCGCCAGAATCAAGGCTGAGACTCTCATCGAGTCATTGCCTTGGCTGCAGGCCTTTCACGGCAAAGTGGTGGTCGTAAAGTTTGGTGGCAACGCCATGATTGACGAAGAGCTGCAGCGAGCGTTTGCCGAAGACATGGCCTACCTGCGCTGGGTCGGCATCAAGCCGGTTGTCGTTCACGGTGGAGGTCCGCAGATCTCGGCTCGTCTCGCTGAGCTCGGCATCGAAAGCGAATTCCGCGGCGGCTTCCGAGTTACCACGGATGAAACCATCGGTGTCGTGCGCGATGTGCTTCGTGATCAAATCAGCGCGCAGCTCGCCGCGATGATAAAGACCGCTGGGGCTGAGCCGGTAATCATGTCTGGCGAAGACGGAAACCTCTTTCGCGCCGAGAAAACTACTCTCGACTCTGCCGATGGCCCGATTGACATCGGTTTGGTTGGTGAAGTGAACCTAGTCAACCCACGAATCGTGTTTGAGGCGCTCGATGCCGGTCGCATCCCGGTAGTTTCTACGGTTGCGCCAAGCACCTCCGGCGAACTGCTCAACGTAAACGCAGACCTAGCCGCCGCAGCTCTCGCTGTGGCCCTTGGTGCCGAAAAGCTTATGGTGCTAACCGACGTACCTGGGCTATACAGCGACTGGCCCAACCGCGACTCTCTGGTATCTGAAATCAACGAATCAGAGCTCGAAGACCTAATTCCAAGACTCGAATCGGGAATGATCCCAAAGATGCAGGCATGTCTGAAGGCAGTTCAAGGCGGTGTGCCACGTGCCCACGTTATCGACGGACGCACTCCGCACAGTATCCTGCTCGAAATCTTTACTGTCTCGGGTTTCGGCACCATGGTGTTGCCCGACTAATCTTGACTATTCACCGCAACCAGCGGTTACCAGAGCACCACCACAAAGAAGGGAAAGAAAATGGTTCGCCACTTTCTAAAAGACGATGACATCACGGCCGTTGAACAGGCTGAGATTCTTCGACGTGCCCTCGCTCTAAAACAGTCGCCTTATGCGGCCCGACCATTTGAGGGCCCAAAGACTGTTGCGCTAATTTTCGATAAGACCTCGACTCGAACTCGCGTTTCATTCGCGGTTGGTGTTGCCGATCTCGGGGGAGCACCGCTAATCATTGATAGCCAGAGTTCGCAGATGGGTGGCAAAGAAAGCGTTGCCGATACCGCTCGCGTGCTGGGTCGCCAGGTTGCTCAAATCGTATGGCGCACCTATGCGCACTCGGGCCTCGAAGAGATGGCCAAGTACGCGGGTGTGCCAGTAATCAACTCCTTGAGCGACGACTACCACCCGTGTCAGATTCTGGCTGACCTGCTCACCATCCTTGAACACAAGGGCAAACTGGCCGGGCTAAAGATTGCCTACATCGGCGATGCTGCAAACAACATGGCCAACAGTTACCTAATCGGTTGCGCATTGGCCGGCATGAATGTCGCCGTAGCCGGCCCCGCCGGTTATCAGCCAGACAGCAAGATTGTCGCTCGCGCCGAACTAATCGCGGCTAAACATGGAGGTTCCGTGGAGGTTCACGGTGAACCTATCGGTGCCATCACGGATGCCGATATCGTCGTCACCGATACCTGGATTTCAATGGGGCAGGAGGCTGAAAAAGCTCAGCGTTTGGCTGACTTCGCTGGGTACACAATTGATGCCGATCTGATGGCTCGCGCCAAGCCCGACGCCATCTTCATGCACTGCCTACCTGCATACCGAGGTTATGAAGTTAGTGCCGACGTTCTCGATGGCCCACAGTCGGTCATCTGGGATGAAGCCGAGAACCGACTCCACGCCCAGAAGGCGCTGATGGCTTGGTTAGCCGAGCAGGCCTAGATCTTCAATCAAACCCGAACTCAGCCCGAACTCTGCTGGTAAATACCGCTAGCAATAAGATTGAGTCAATCCGTAGCCGTTTATTCGGTGGATCTATTTAAGGAGCACCCCATGTCAAGCCAGGCCTCAGGTTCAAACGCCCTCTGGGGTAGTCGTTTCGACGGCGGCCCATCAGACGCGCTCATCGCGCTCAGCCGATCAGTGCACTTCGACTGGCGTCTAGCGGCCTATGACATTGCCGGAACCCGCGCACACATCAAGACATTGCAGTCTGCCGGCTACCTAACCGTAGCCGAGCATGAGAAGCTCGACCGCAGCCTCGTCGAACTAAATGACCGCGTGGCCCAGGGAAGTTTTGTAGCTAAGCCATCAGACGAAGACGTTCACTCGGCCCTAGAACGTGGCCTCATCGAAATCGCGGGTGTCGAACTCGGCGGAAAGGTTAGAGCCGGCCGCAGCCGAAACGACCAGATCGCCACCTTGATTCGCACCTATCTTCTCGACCAGGCCAACGTAATCGGTGACCTAGTTACTGAACTTGTAGAAATTTTGGTTACACGTGCTGAAGAAAACCTTGGTGTCGCCATGCCGGGGCGCACGCACTTTCAGCATGCGCAACCGGTCGCGCTTTCGCACCACCTCTTGGCACACGCATGGCCGCTAGTTCGTGACCTCGACCGACTGAGAGACTGGCGCGTTCGTGCGAGCCTTTCGCCTTACGGAGCAGGTGCGCTCGCAGGAAATACTCTCGGCCTCGACCCAAACATTGTTGCTCGTGAACTTGGGCTGGCCGGCCCAACCCAGAACTCAATCGATGCCACCGCGAGCCGCGACGTCGTCGCCGAGTTCGCTTTCATCGCTAGCTTGATCGGCATCAACCTTTCGCGCTTTTCAGAAGAGATCATCATCTGGGCCAGCGCCGAGTTCAACTACATCAAGCTGCACGACTCTTACTCGACCGGTTCGTCGATCATGCCTCAGAAGAAGAATCCAGACATCGCAGAGCTTGCCCGTGGAAAGTCTGGCCGCCTAATCGGCGACCTCACCGGTTTGCTCGCAACCCTCAAGGGCTTGCCTTTGGCCTACAACCGAGACCTGCAAGAAGACAAAGAGCCGGTGTTCGACATGGTCGACACCCTCACCGTGCTTCTGCCAGCCTTCAACGGTATGGTCGCCACCCTAGAGTTCAACCGCGACCGCCTAGAGCAACTGGCCCCGGCCGGTTTCTCACTTGCCACGGACGTTGCCGAATGGCTTGTTAAAAAGCGTGTTGCCTTCCGCGACGCTCATGACATCACCGGACGCATGGTCTCCTACTGCGAGCAGCATGGTCTTGAGCTCCACGAGGTGCCAGATTCTGAGATGGCCGCCATCTCGCCTGAGCTCACCCCAGATGTGCGCGACGTGCTAACGGTCGGTGGTTCAATCAAGGCTCGTGCCGGCGCCGGTGGCACCGCGCTACCTCGTGTACTCGAACAAATCGCCGCGCTTCGCAAAATCGCGCCTAAGCACGAAGGTTAGAAACTTGGCTACTCCTGAAACCCTGGCTGCACAGTCAAACGACGGTTCGTTCAAAGAACTCTGGGATGAACTGAAGTGGCGTGGCCTAGTCGCCATCACCACCGACGAGGATGAGCTCCGTAAGGCGCTCAACGAAACCCAGGTCACCTACTACATTGGCTTCGACCCAACCGCTCCGAGCCTTCACCTTGGCAATCTGGTTCAACTGCTCATCATGCGCCGCCTTCAACTTGCCGGCCACAAACCCCTTGCACTAATCGGTGGCTCAACCGGGTTGGTTGGCGATCCACGCCCAACCGCCGAGCGCACACTGAACACAAAAGAGACCGTGGCCGACTGGGTAGAGCGTTTGGGAGCCCAGGCTTCGCGTTTCTTATCTTTCGAAGGTGCCGCAGCAGCCGAACTCGTCAATAACCTCGACTGGACGGCACCACTCAGTGCCATTGACTTCCTTCGCGATATTGGCAAGTACTTCCGTGTGGGCACAATGCTTTCCAAGGATGCGGTCTCGGCCCGCCTGAATTCTGAACACGGCATTAGCTACACCGAGTTCAGCTACCAAATTCTCCAGGGATACGACTTCCTCGAGCTATTCCGTCGCTACAACTGCACCATGCAGATGGGCGGTAGCGATCAGTGGGGCAATCTGACCTCGGGTACAGACCTAATCCGCAAGGCGGAGGGCAAGAGTGTTCACGCCCTGGCCACGCCTTTGATCACCAATAGCGATGGTAAGAAGTTCGGTAAGTCAGAGGGCAATGCAGTTTGGCTAGATTCCGAATTGACCAGCCCCTACGCCTTCTACCAGTTCTGGCTTAATGTCGAAGACGCCGATGTCATCGATCGCCTTAAGGTATTCACCTTCCTCACCCGAGCAGAAATCGAAGAGTTGGCTCAGCAGACTGCCGATGCCCCATACCTGCGTGCAGCCCAGAAACGCCTGGCTCTTGAGGTAACTTCTCTCGTTCACTCACGTTCGGCGGCAGAAGCGGCGATTGCAGCTTCGGCGGCACTGTTCGGTCAGGGTGAGCTTGCTGACTTGGATTCGGCTACCTTGATTGCCGCGCTACGTGAGTTGCCGAACGCGACTGCGCCTTTGGGCACTGCAATCACTCAGCTCTTGGTAGATACCGGTTTGGTAGACAGCATCAGCGCTGGCCGCCGTGCCATCAAAGAGGGCGGCATCTACTTGAATAATCAAAAAATCGAGGATGAGTCTGCCGAATGGCACGACTTGCTTCACGATTCCTGCGCTGTACTGCGCCGAGGTAAGAAAACTCTGGCTGGCCTCTTCAAGGCTTAGTCACCACGAGCTAAGACAATTCAAACGACGCGAGCCGAATCCAGCTGGATAAGGCTCGTTTCGCACTTAATCGGATCTACCGCGCTCCAAGGCCGCTTAAACCCTCCGGAAACCCGCTAAAACACTGGACGCAAAAGAATTTCTAAAAAATTTTCGAGAATATTCAGGTCAATTGCCGAAATTGCCCGCAATTTCGGAACATTCGTGTGTCACCATCGGGCCGGAATACCGCGTAAACACTGGGTTCTAAAAATATGTTCATCGTTTGGCTATTTGGATTTGACATCCCCGTTACGAGAACGTAATGTTTTACCTGTTGCCCAAAGCTTGGAAGTATCCGCAGAGATCACCAGCTCAAGAGCGCAAAATCCTAAACCAGGTCAAAATACCTCTTGCAGGTATTTGCTTCTGTGTCTAAGATTGAAAACCTTCCACTAAAAGTAGTTGGCGTGTCAGATTTGACAAGTTAGTGAAAAGTGGTAAGTTAGTGAAGTTGCCTTGGAGGCGAGTCGGAAGACAAACTCCCAGGAGCATCCGATCCTTGAGAACTCAACAGCGTGCACAATGTTTATGCCAAGAACCTCTTGGCTTCAAACTTCGGTTTGAAGGCAGAGTAAATTTATTGGTTAAACAGATTGTCAGACAATCTGATTTAGTCAGATCAAGCTAAAGCGCCATTTTCCGGCGCGGAAGTAAAAAATTTGGGTCACAGCTTGCTGTGGTCCTGAAACACTTTTAC
>CANGGK010000036.1 GCA_947453475.1 Microbacteriaceae bacterium | reverse complement strand
TGTGTTTCCTCTTCAATTGTGTTGGTTCTAACAGGGAGTAGCTGTTCTGAACCGATGGGCTAGTCGAACAGCGCTAAACCCACACACAAGAAGTACATCCGCAATACGGCGGAATCTCATTTAGAGGAAAAGACTGGCAGATCTCAGAGCCGACACTTTGGTGGCCGGGTGATTTAGTTGATCTGCTGCAAACGACTACTGTTACGAATTCGTAACGTTCATAGCCTACTTGAAGGTTGTCGTTTTGGCTATAGCTATTTCAAAAGAATGGTCAAGGACCACGTATTTAGATCAAACCGCGTTCGGCAAGTGCTGCCTGAAGGTCTGCATCCGAAGGCTCTACCAAGAAAGCGCCATCCTTGAACTGAATTACAGGGATGTTCTTGCGCCCGGCGATCGCCTCTGCCTTAGCGGCTAGTTCGGCGCTTTCTTCGACGTTGTTCTCGACGAAATCTACTTCGTGCTTCAGCATGAATGCCTTCGAGCGGCGGCAGTCAACGCACCAGTCGGCACCGTAATAAGTAACTTCAGCCATGATTAGCTCCTTCAAAGTTGGTCGACCGCGGCTTAGCGCAATCTGTTCTTGTCTGGAATGAACAATACTTCACCGTCGAAAGTTATTCCGGTGAGGTCGCGAACCACGATGTCTGCCTCGGTGGCCAGAGCGAATTCCGAAACTCCAACCACAAGCCCGACACCGGCTTCGATAGCGGCCTGAGCGCCGGCTACGGCATCCTCGAAGACAACACAATCGCTAGGTTCAAAGCCCAAGCGCTCGGCACCGAGCAAGTATGGGTCTGGGTGCGGCTTGCCGCGTTGCACGTGATTGGCCGAAACCAGCTGGCTTGGCACCGGCAAACCGGCAGCCGCCAAACGCGCGCGACCAAGGTTGGTGTTTGCAGATGTGCACACGGTCCAGAGACCATCGGCAAGGGAGTGCAGCAGTTCGACGGCTCCGGCGAGCGCCACGGTTTCGTGAGCGGTGTCTTGCTCTAGCTGGTTGATGCGGTTATTAGCTTCTTCGAACAGCTCCGGCGAGGCTATCCAGCGACGAACCAAGTCTTCTGCGCGCTGGCCAGCGTTGGCCGGGTCGTTCCAGTTCGAGGTTGGCGCATACTCTCCAGCCCAAAGACTCCAGGCGGCTAGTGACGCAGCGTGTGAGTCGACTAGCACTCCGTCGTTGTCGAATAACAAGCCGCTGGCAAAGTACTTCAAGGCGTTACCTCTTTATTGCGAGCCACGAGAGTCCAATAGATTCCAACCACAGCAAGACCGAGCAAAACCAGCGCCGGCAACAGGTCGTTGATCACCCAAGCAACAGTAATCGGGTCTAACGTCACGCGATCTGAACCAATCACCTTGCCGTTGACGTAGTATTCCGGATAGTTCTGCAACTTACCCACGGCATCTGACCCATAGCTAAATGCCATTATCGAAACCACGCCACCAAAGACAATTGAGAGCACAAAGTTCAAACCGGCGGCACCGGCAGCCAACATCCGGCGTTCGCGAGGCGGGCGAATTACGCCTTGCTTAGCCCTGGCCGCAAAACGCGTTCCCTGAACAACTCCCCCAACCACAATCACCTGAATCAAGACCCAAACCCACACCTGCAGGTTCGTCTTGGTTACGTCATAAACAATCAGACCAAGGATGATGGCAAACGCGGTAGCGATGATTGGCAGCGCATACCCGAGGCCAAGAGCCTTCTGGGTTTCGGTGAGCCCGCGCTTGTCTTTCTCGCCATCCTGGTGATCGCCCTCGCGAAACACGAATGCTCGAAGAATGACGAACACAACCAGCCCGGTTGCCAAAAGAATCGGTAGGTAAACATCAAGGATGCGGACAACCGCGTTATCAGCATTGCTAGAACTGTTTCCGAAGGCACCCATGAAGTTGCCGATGGCAAAGATTGCGCCAAAGGCAAGAGCAACAACTACTGCGAGAGTTGTAAATCGCTGGGCAGCGCGTGCCATTGCATTGTGCTCACCTAGCTCGCCCCTAGCCTCAATTGCAATCCGCTGACCGACAACAGAGGTGTAAGAGAATCCTGCGATGGCAACCAGTAATAGGTAGTTACCTAAATGCACGTGCTCATTGCCGAACCCCACCGTGAATGCTGCCACACGGAAGGTCCAGGCGCTATCCACCTGATTTGCAAAGCACGCGGCGATGAAGAACAGCCAACCCCACACCTCACCGATGAGCGGCAGAGCAATGGCCTTCTGAACAGCAGTAAGTTTCTTCATGATTTAAGACTACTTACTCGAGACGGTGTCACAAAGAGAAAACCCGCAGCGGGAGGGCTGCGGGTTCTCGTATCCGGAAAGGACTTTATGTGATGAAAATTAGTCGCCTTCAACCTTGATGGTCTGAATGGTTCCGGTGATGGTTCCAATCAGGGTGTCGCCGGTGAACTCCGAGGTCGGGGCATCCTTGACGATGCGGCCTAGTCGCAGAACGACGATGCGGTCGGTGACCTCAAGCACGTGAGGCAAGGTGTGTGAGATGAAGATGACACCAAGCCCCTTTGCCTTTGCGTTGCGAATGATGTTTAGAACTTCGTTGGCCTGGCGAGCACCTAGGTGGTTGGTCGGCTCATCCAAGATGATGACCTTCTTGGCCCAAGCTACAGCGCGACCGATTGCTACAGCCTGACGCTGACCACCAGAAAGCTGAGACACTGCGCGGCTTGAAGCAGGAACAGCGATTCCAACAGCTTCAAGATCACGGTGAGCATCGTGGTTCATCTTCTTCTTGTTCAAGAAGCCGAGCTTGCCAAGGATGCCACCAACGGTGATTTCGCGACCAAGGAATACGTTCTGCGAGACGGTTAGGTGAGGTGCAAGACCTGAATCTTGGTAAAGAGTCTCGACACCTGATTCAAGAGCCTGACGAGGTGAATCCCAACGGACTTCCTTGCCATCTAGGAACATCTGGCCGCCGTCTGGCTGGTGGGCTCCCGAAAGAACCTTAACCAGGGTCGACTTACCGGCACCGTTGTCGCCAACTAGACCGACAACTTCGCCAGCGTGAATCTTGAGGCTTGCACCATCAAGTGCGATTACCGAGCCATAACGCTTTGACGCGTTCTTGATTTCGTATACGACTTCGCCCGACATTATTTGCGTCCGTTCTTGTTCTGCAAGGTCTGAACCGCAACGGCTGCCGCGATCAAGATTGCAACGATTACCTGCTTTAGGTCAGGGCTTACCTGAACCACGGTCATGGTCAATAGACCCGACTGAACCACGAATAGAACCAAGGTTCCAAGTGCGATGCCGACGATGCGACCAACGCCACCCATAAGAGATGCACCACCGATTACAACAGCGGCAATTGCATAAAGCTCCATGCCCATACCCGAGGTGTTTGAGCCAGCGCCAAGGCGCACGTATGAATAGGCTCCGGCAAGACCAGCTAGACCACCAGAGAGCATGTAGACCTTGGTGATGTGCTTCTCGACGCTAATACCAGCACCGCGGGTTGCGAATGCGTTTGAACCTAGCGAGTATGTGTAAAGGCCGAAGCGGCTCTTGTGCAAGAACAAACCAACGATGGTGGTGATGAACATGGCGCAAAACACCATGGTTGAAATCGGAAGCTCAATGCCGCCGATGTTCCAAGGAGCACCAAGCTCCCAGTCGTTTGGACCCTGAAGCGGCATGCCCACAGAGATCATTACAGCGATACCGTTCGAGGCGCCCATGGTTGCCAAGGTTGCAATGAACGGAACAATCTTTAACTTGTTGATTAGGAATGCGTTTAGGAGACCAACTAGAAGGCCTACTACCAAACAGATTCCGGCGATTAGTAGAACGTATGGAAGCGCGTCAGCACCGGTGACCTCTGGGCCGACCTTTAGCTGCTGAACTACGAACCAACCGGCTACAACCGAGCTGAGGCTAACGGTGGAACCGACCGAAAGGTCGATTCCACCGGTGATAACCACAAAGAGTTGACCGACAGCAAGCAGGATGTATGAGCCCCACTCATCAAGCACGGTTCCAAGCAATCCCGTTTGAAGGAAGATGCCGTCTGAACCCCACTGGAAGAAGGTGCCCAGCACTACAAGAGTGATGAGTAGCACTACGCTCTGGTTCGAGAGAAGACTTGAGATCTTCGCCCGGAGCGGTGACTGCTCCTTGAATGCTGATGCCTGCTTGCTGTCGGTCATGTTTTTACCTTTTGTTGTTTTCTTTAGACCAGGTTTACCTGATCGGATGTTTCTTTTTAGACCTAGTTATTACTTGGTCTTGTAGGTGTACTTTGCGATGTCTGCAGCTGAGCTTGATGAAGTCAGTGCGACGTTAGCAATGGTTACGTTCTTCTTGGCAGGCTTGGTGCCCTTCTTGATGTTCGCAACGATTGTCTTTACAGCTAGACGAGCTTCAGCAGCTGGGTCCTGAGCAATAAGAGCAGTGAATACGCCCTTCTTGATTAGGTCAACGTTTGCTGGGTAAGCGTCGTAACCAACAAGAGCAATCTTGCCAACTAGACCCTTTGACTGAAGTGCAGCAGCTGCACCTGAGGCGTTGGTTCCGTCAATCGCGAAGATACCCTTTAGGTTTGGGTACTTGGTCAACCAGGTGTCAACGTTGGTAGCAGCCTTCTGAGAGTTTGACTCTGAGTAAGCGGTGTCTACAACCTTTAGCCCTGGGTAGGTCGAAGCAACTGCAGCCTTGAAGCCCTCTAGACGAGCAACGTTGGTGGTAGCGGTAGCTGAGGTTAGACCGATTACAACTTCGTAGGTTGAGCCAGCCTTGTAGCCAACTGCCTTTGCGATTGCTGCAGCAGCCTTAGCGCCACCGTCTTCGTTGTTTCCGGTGATCTGGATTAGAACCTTTGAAAGGTTTCCAACCTGGGTGTCAACGTTTGCAACGACGATGCCCTTAGCAGCAGCCTGGTCGTTTGATGCCTGAAGAGCTGCACCGTCGGTAGGGATAAGTACTAGACCGTCGCCCTTACCTAGGGTTGCGATTACGTTCTTCACGATTGGAAGCTGGGTAGCTGCAGAGTACTGTGCGTCACCCTTCCAAAGTAGGTCAACGCCCTGAGCCTTAGCTTCAGCAACTGCGCCAACCTTCATTGCGTTGAAGAATGGGTCGTTTACTGCACCCATGACGAATGCAATCTTGATCTTCTTTGCTGCGGTAGCAGGAGTTGCAGCAGTTGCAACACCAGTTAGCGCAAGTGCAGCAGCTGCGGTAACTGCTAGAACACGAGTAGAACGCTTCATTGAATCTCCTTGATAAGTTATTTTGTGAGATTTGCGAGAACGTTCTCACAAATCTTGTTACAATCTTGACAGTTGCAAGCCGTTACATACAAGTTTTGAAGGTAACGGTTTCGTCACGAATTTGTTTTCTGGCCCAACGATAGGATTGCCGGCATGGCCATTCAGAAGTCTTCTGCACCAACAATCATTGATGTTGCCGAACGTGCAGGCGTTTCTCGCGCCACTGCTTCTCGTGCAATGGGCGGTTACGGTCGCATCGCAGAGAGCACTGTCGAACTGGTTCGCAAGGCTGCCGCCGAGCTTGGCTATCGCCCCAATGAAGTTGCCCGCGCAATGCGGCAGGGTCGCACTCGCACCATCGGCCTAGTCATCGTTGCCGACTTCACTAACGCATTTTTTGACCGCGCAACCAAAGCCATTGTTGACGCTGCAAAAGCGCGTGGCTACCAGGTGCTGATCACAAACACCGATGAAGACATCGCTGCCGAGCGCCAGGCAATTGAAACCTTGGTCGACAAGCAGGTTGATGGTCTCATCGTTGTGCCCTCCACTTCTGCGGTGCACGACCATTTGGCGTCCATCCAGACCAGCGGTAAACCTCTAGTGCTTATCGACCGCCGAGTCGATGGAATCATTGCGACCTCGGTAACCACCGATGACTTCTCTGGCACCGAAGCCGCAGTGCGTCACGCCCACGCTATGGGCCACCGACGCTTTGGTTTCCTAATTGCCGCCGAAGGTAAATACGGTCACTCGAGCGAACGCCCGGCCCTGCTGATTTCTACCGTCGAAGACCGCATCAATGGCTTTCTCAGCGGCTGCGCAGATTTAGGCATCAAGGCAAGACAGCAGAGCTGGATGTTCTGCGAAGACAACCCGAGAGATTCAGATCAAGCTGTTGCTAAGTTGCTCGATCAGCCGAAAGCGCCATCAGTGATTCTTACCTCTAACAACGACATGGCCCTCGCGCTTCTAAAGACGGCCGGCAATCGCCGCCTGGCCATTGGCAAAGACATTTCGCTCATCACAGTCGATGATTCACAGTGGGCCGCGGCCATGGCTCCGGGCATAACTGTTGTTGCTCGCCCGGTTGAAAGCCTCGGTGCAATTGCCGTTGAGAAGCTTCTCGCAGAAATCGATGCACCCGGTCAGAAGGCCGAAAAGATTGTTTTGCCGACCGAACTTATCGCGCGCGGTTCAGTCGCTAACCTTGTTATGTACCCAGAAAACGAACCGGAGAACTACTAATGATCCTTGTTATCGGCGAAGCCCTCATCGACCTCATCGAAAACCGATACCAGGCCGGCGCGTTCAATGCCGTTGTCGGTGGCGCTAACGCAAACGTAGCTCTCGCCCTCGCTCGCCGAGGCACCAAGCACCAATTCTTGGGGCGCATCTCGAACGACCGCTTCGGTAAAATCATCCGTGACCGCCTCGAATCAAATGGAGTGCACCTAGAGCACAGCATCGACGCGACCGAGCTAACCACCCTTGCAGTCGTCAGCATCGACTCACACGGTGTACCTAACTACAGTTTCTACGTGAACGGCACCGCCGACTGGGGCTGGACTCCGGCCGAACTACCGACCGACGTTGACCTCGAAAACATGCACGCAACCGCAATTCAGTTCGGCTGCCTGACCATGGCAATGGCACCCGGCAACGCGGTCATCGAAGAGTGGGCCAGGGCGCACTACGACCAGAAGTCGGTGACCATCAGCCACGACATCAACATGCGCCCAGCACTCGGTTTCGAGCGCGACGTTGAGCGCCAGCGCGTTGAACGCGTCAATTCGTTCTCGCACGTCATCAAGGCATCAGACGAAGACATTCAGTGGCTTTACGGCTTGGATGAAGGGGCCGACCTAGACGGCATCGTCAACTCTTGGATTGGCGACACTGGCCGCCACGTATTCGTTACCCGCGGTGGCGACGGAACCTCGATCTACCGCCCGGGTGGTGTGCGCATCGATGTGCCATCGCGCAAGATCAACGTGGTTGACACCGTTGGTGCCGGCGACACTTTCTGCGCCAATATGCTCGGCCAGCTTTCTGACCTTGATGCGCTTGGCTCGGATGCTTTCGATCGCCTAACCAACCTGAGCGACGATGCCTGGCGTGAGCTTGTGCACACCTCAGGTATCGCGGCTTCAATTACCTGCGAGCGCGCCGGTTGCGAGCCGCCAACGAAGCCTGAACTCGAAGCAGTTCTAGCCACCCTATAAGCATTCGATTTCAGCGCTCTAATCACCCGCTAATCAGGCGGAATGTCTTAGGTCGATGCGAGACTTGGCTCGATGAGAAAAGTATCTGACGAACTCTGGGTTTACAACACCCGCGATTTGATGCGCGCTTCGAGCTGCGATCACTGCACTCGTTTAGCAATTGCTCGCGAGCTGGGCGTTGCCGGCGTCAAAGAACTGGTCGAACAGTTTGAGGTTCCGGTTGCCGGGTTACCGGTTACCTATGGTCAAAAGTTTGAGGCGGAGCTCGAGGCCGAGTTGCTTGCGGCCCTTGGCTCGGATGCCTTTCGGCGCCCCGAGGGTGGCAACGCCATCGATGAAACCATCAATCTCATGCACGCCGGCGTGCCGGTTATCTACCAAGGTTCACTAGAACACCAGATTGGTCACGTCAAGTTTTCGGGCAGACCCGACTTCTTGGTTCGCGGTGACTACTACCTCGAGTTTGTCGAAGGCAAGCTAACCGCCATCCAAGACACCGATCGTTCCTCGGTCGGCTACATCGCCTGGGATGCAAAACTGGCCGGCTCGCCTAAGCCACACTACCTATTGCAGGTGGCACTCTACGTCGACGCCCTGGCGTCACTAGGCCTAAAGGCCGAGTCGGCACATCACGGCCTAATTCTTGGTAGCCGCACCCTCGCAAGCTATGAAGAGGGCGAGATCGTTCCGGCTATGCGCCAGGCCCGCTCATACATCCTCGAAGCAATCGAAAACCTAGACCCTGAAGCGTTCAAGCTTGAGTCGCTCAGCCTGCACTGCGATTCGGCCGAGTCTTGCAAGGTCTGCGAATACCCGGGGTTGTGCGACCACAATCGCCGCGAGCTTGACCACTTGGTTCAGGTGGCGGGCATCAACAAGAGCCAGATTGAGAAGCTACGCAAATCTGGCATCGGCACGATGGCGGCGCTGGCTCAGGCCCCTGACACCGCGCGTCCCGAATCTTTTGTGCCGGCAACCTTTGACAAACTTCGCAATCAGGCGCGCCTCCAAAACGACTACAAGCTCAGCGGCGTGCACTCTTGGCAGCTGCTTGAAGACCCAGAAATCGGCGTGCTTCCTCCGGCGTCGCCAAACGATGTGTTCTTCGACATGGAAGGTTTCCCATACTTCGCCGAGCGCGGCGGTCTGGAGTACCTCTTCGGTGCAGTCACGCGCGACAAGCAGTTCTTTCCCTGGTGGGCGCACGACCGCAACCAAGAGGCAGAGGCTTTCGCGGGCTTCGTCAAATGGGCTTACGACAAGATGCAGGCCGACCCAACCGCGCACATCTACCACTACGCGTCTTATGAAGTAACTGCTTTGAACAAGATGGTGGCTCGTCACGGCGTCATGGCTGCCGAGGTAGCCTGGCTGCTCTCAGAAGACAAGATGATTGACCTCTACAAGGTAATTCGTGGTTCGATCATGATTAGCCAGCCAAGCTACTCAATCAAGAAGTTAGAGGTCTTCTACGACTTTGAACGCAAGAGCAAGGTTGTCGATGCCGGCTCTAGCATCGAGCAATACGACCAATACCGTCAGCTGGTTGAGACCGACCCAACCGAAGCCGCAGCAATTTTGCAGATGATCAGCGATTACAACGAGGATGACTGCGTTTCTACGCTCGCTCTTTGGCAGTGGCTGTCTCAGATGCCTGGCGCACACTCAAAGTTCGAGGCGTTTCGTTCGGCGGTAGCCACAAAAAAAGCTGAGTGGGCGTCTGACCCAGAAGATGACGACAGTGCCACCAATAAGGCCGAGCGAGAGCTGGTAGAACTGCAGCGAGCCACAGACCACATGGCTAAAGCCTTGGATGGCTGGGCGTGGGGCCAAGATGCCGATGCCGATTATCGCGCACAGGTTTGGCAGGCGCTCATGCACTCGGTACTCTTCTACAAACGCGAAGAGGTCATTCATTGGCGTGAACGTCGACTGCGTCGCGATTCGACGCCAGACAATCTTCACCGCGATCGCAAAGCACTTGTGGTCGAAGGCTGCACGGCCGAAACCGAACTCGATTTCGAACTTGGGTTAGACGCTCGAACCAAAATCACCGTCGCCTATAAGTATTACCTTCAGCCCGGCCAAACAAACTTCTTGAAGGCCGGCGAGAAGATTTACATTCGCTATAACTATGGCGCCAACCAACACGAGCTCGACAAAGGAAAAATTGTCGAGATTCACGGTGACCGGATTTCCTTCCAGCGCGTAACCACCGTTGCAAACTCCGAGTTTGCACCGAACGCCATTTTCGAAGACAAACTCATTCCGGCTCGCGGCAAGCAAGATGCCGTAAAGGCTCACGCGCTAGCCCTGGCCAGCGCTTGGGGCTCGCCGCTAAACGAAGCTCCCGAAGGTCACCCCGCTCTCGATCTATTGCTCAGACGCGTGCCAAACCTCAAACACGGCAAACTCTTGGCAGTTGCTGGCGATGAATACCTTCCGGCATTGATTCACGCCGTCGAAAATCTCGACCAATCGGTTCTCGCCGTTCAAGGCCCACCTGGCTCGGGCAAGACCTATCTTGGTTCGCGAACCATCGCCCACCTTGTTTCTCAGGGTAAAGGCATCGGCGTGGTTGCCAACTCTCACTCAGCCGTAGAGAACCTCCTAGCCGGCTGCATCGAGGCGGGCGTTTCGGGCGAACAAATCTCAAAGCAAAAGAAGAAGGAAGACACCGGGATGAAACCCTGGAACACACCTTCGGGCTATTCGGTGCTCGGCAATTGGCGCGCGAAACAACATGGCGGCTATGTCATCGGCGGAACCGCCTGGACTTTCTGTGCCGAAAAGGTGCTTGAGCAAGACTTGGATTACATTTTCGTTGACGAGGCTGCTCAGTTTTCACTGGTTGATGCGATTGCGATTGCTCAGGGGACAAAGAACCTCGTGTTACTTGGCGACCCACAGCAGTTGACGCAAGTGGTGCAGGCGGTTCATCCTGGCGGTGTCGACAACTCGGCACTCGGCCATTACATGGGTGAGCAAGCGATTCTCGACGAAGAGCACGGCTTCTTTATTGAAGTCACTCGACGAATGCACCCATCTGTGAACAAGCCGGTGTCGTGGTTGGCTTACGAGGGTCGTTTGCATTCGCATGCCGACGCAAGCCTCCGGTCGATCTCTGGCCTAACGCCGGGCCTTCAACTTGTGCCGGTAGATCACATCGGCAACTCTTCTCATTCCGAAGAAGAGGTCGCCAAGGTCATCCAGCTAACCGCAGAGCTCAGCGCGAAGGTGGGTGAAGAAGAGGTCTTGATTGTCGCCCCTTATAACGCTCAGGTAGACAGTATTCGCGATGCTCTGGACGCCAACGGGTTCCATGGCGTGCAGGTCGGCACGGTCGATAAGTTTCAGGGGCGGGAGGCAATGGCAGTGATTATCAGCCTGGCAGCTTCCAGCGCCGAAGATGCACCACGCGGTCTCGGGTTCTTGTTAGATCGAAACCGTATGAACGTTGCCCTGTCTCGCGCAAAGACGAACAGCTATCTGGTTTATTCGCCAACGCTCATTCGCTCGAGATTCACCAACGTCGAAGACGTAAAGGCGGTTAGCCGTTTGGCTGGTCTGCTGGAGTTTGCGAACTAGCCTCACTCGAGGCGCGGGCAGCAGCGACCGCGCGGCGGCCAGCCGGTAGCAACACTGCCAGACCGACAGCAACAATCATCAGCAGACCACTTGCTACCAGCAGGTTCTCAACCGGAAAAACGTCGGCCAATGGCCCCAAAATAGACATGCCTAGCGGCATTGCCACCGAAATAACGATGCCCACGAAACCAAATACGCGCCCCTGACGCTGGGCCTCAACCGTCTCTTGCAGGGTTGTCATCGCCGAGGTGAAGAATGACGGCACGATTAGGCCAATAACGAAGAACAGGGCATAGAACACATAGAGGTTTGGTGACAAACCCATGGCAATCGACAAGAAGCCGAAACTTATCGAGGTCACGATAATCAATGAAATCTTGTTCACCTTTGAGGCCAGGGTAGCCAAGGCGATACCACCAAGCGCCATGCCAATACTGAACAGCACCTCGGCAACCGTTAGCTTCCAAACCTCGCTACCGAAGTTTCGCGCAATAAAGAGAGGTGACAAGTTTGACGGAGCAACGGCGAGAACAAACACAACGGCAAAGATGCCCATCACCCAGCGAACCAGGTCGTGAGTGAAAATGTAGGTCATGCCATCTTTTAGATCGGCCAGGTAGGTCGGTTTCTCGGCCGAATTAACTCGCTCGAGGCTAGGCACGGCTATAAACGAGAAAATACTGATTCCAATGGCGGCGGTTACGACATCGATGAAGAAAATCGGCACAATCGACATGTTGGCATAGACGGCGGCTGCGGCAACCGGGGCAAGCAAGCCTGTGACCGACTGAATACTGCTGTTGATTCCGTTGATGCGCATCAATTTATCGCTCGGCACGATTTGAGGAATTACCGCCGAAACCGCGGGCATCTGAACACCGGCACCTATCGAACGAACTGCCATCACCAAGAAGATCAACCAGAGATCTTTGACCCCCGACAACATGAAGAAAGCTAGGCCCAAAGTGGCCGCAGCAATAGCCGCATCCGCCGAAATGATCATGATCTTGCGATTAACGCGGTCAGCCCAGACGCCGGCGAAGATCGAGACAATCGCCTGTGGGAGGAATCCGAAAATGGCCGCCAGGGCGAGAACGACTCCCGACTTGGTAGTCAAAGTTAGGTGCCACATGATGGCGTACTGAACCAAGAAAGACCCAAAAACTGAGATTGTCTGAGAGGTCAGAAACATGCTGACGCGTCGACGCCATCCGGGCATCGAATCGCTGGCTAGCGCACTCGTATCTGGTTCAGCCGACTGTTGGTTCTCGTTCGCAATTTCAGACATCCCAAAAGCCTATTACTTTGGAAGCACCTTTAGGGTTTTCAATGTTGGGTCGGCAACGAAGGCGATTCGCACGCCCATGTCACGGGCTTCAAACAAAGCCGCAAGTGCAGCCTCGGTGATGCGCTCGCCCGGTGAAAGAACCGGAACACCCGGTGGGTAAGGGCAAATCATCTCGGCAGAAACGCGGCCAACAGCCTCGGCCGAGTCAACTACCTCATACGAGCTAAAGAACGCCTCACGAGGAGTGACCACTACCTCAGGTTCAATCGAGAAGGCCGGCAGAATCTCGATAGGGCGAGGCTCGCCTCGGTGCTTCTCTACCGAAGCGATGATCTTCTTGACCAAATCGTTGATGCGATCTGGAGTGTCGGCGAAGGTAATCATCGGAATGATGATGTCGCGGTTGGCCATCTCTACGTCGATGTTCTGGGCGAGCAAGTCGGCCTCAACCTTGTTGCCATCAACACCACAGCTGCTGAACATAATCACGAGCTTGAGTGGGTCAATGTATTCACCGTCGATGACGTCAATGCCCGCAGCAACCAGAGATGCGCGGCCGCGTTCGGTGGCCTCGATAACCGGGCCGATTAGATCGTGACCGTGACGCTCCAAGAGGGCGCGAGCAGCATCAATCGAAGCCAGGATGCGACCCGACATAGAAGTTGTCTGGGTCGAATCAAACATTTTGTTGAAACGCGCTAGGTCTACATACTGGTCGCGAACGAGCACGAACGAGGCCTGCGAGTAGCTTGGCAAAGTCTTGTGGGCTGAGGTGACGACGATGTCGGCACCTTCGGCAATCGGGTGGTTTGGCAACTCTGGGTGGAACCCGTAGTGAGCTGCCCAAGCGGCATCGACAACTAGCGGAATTCCGTATTCATGCGTGACCTTCGCCAGGCGCGGAATGTTAGACATTGTGCCAACGTATGAGGGCTCACCAATCAGAACGGCCTTGGCATCCGGGTGTTCGGCAAGGGTCTCGGCCAAACGAGTTGACGGCAGGTACTCTGGCAAGCCCGTTGCCGGGTTGATTTCAGGGCGAATCCAAACTGGCACGACGCCGGCATAAACCAAGCCGACCAAGACCGACTTGTGCAAGGTGCGAGAGACGATGACTTTATCGCCAGGGCCGGCCACTGCCATCACGGCTGCGTGGTTTGAACCCGAAGAGCCGTTGACGCCAAAGCGGCAGAGCTCGGCACCCCAGAGCTTTGCGGCTAGCGCCTCGGCTTCAAGGATGAGTGAGGGTGAAATGCGGTGGGGGTGATTGCCTGGCAGAACCGGGATGTCGCCATCCACGATGGCTCCGGTTAGGTCGGTGCGACCTTTATGGCCCGGAATTTGGAAGGGTGACCGGTCGGTCTCCATATCGCGAATCCACGCGTCTAGAAGGGGTGCGCTTGAACGCAAACCCATTGGGTCTTTCGTGTCTAGAAGTGTGGCTGCGCCAAATGCGTGCTGAGGCAATATCCCGCCTTTCGGTTAGGTGCTCGAATTACGAGCCTATTTGTCAAAGGTGAACTTTGGTTATCCAAAATTCAAAGAGATGACAAAGGGACCGAGGCCTAAGCCTCGATCCCTCCATCGGAAATCTTTTGTAACTAAGGTTTAGAACTCAACCTTGGTTACGTTGGTGTCTAGCTGAATGCCAGGACCGAAGGTGGTTGAAAGTGCACCCTTGATTAGGTAGCGACCCTTTGAAGACGAAGGCTTCAAACGCATGATCTCTTCAAGTGCAACGCCTAGGTTCTCGCCTAGCTGCTCCTTGGTGAAAGATACCTTACCAATGATGAAGTGCAGGTTAGCCTGCTTGTCGACGCGGAAGTCGATCTTTCCACCCTTGATGTCGGTAACTGCCTTAGCTACGTCTGGAGTAACGGTTCCGGTCTTTGGGTTTGGCATTAGGTTACGAGGACCTAGAACCTTACCTAGACGACCGACCTTACCCATAAGCTCTGGGGTCGATACTGCTGAGTCGAAGTCAACCCATCCGGCTGCTACCTTCTCGATTAGCTCGTCGCCACCAACAACGTCAGCGCCTGCTGCAACTGCAGCGTCAGCTGCGGCACCAGTTGCGAAAACGATAACGCGGGCGGTCTTACCAGTTCCGTGTGGAAGTGAAACGGTTCCACGAATCATCTGGTCGGCCTTGCGAGGGTCAACACCTAGCTTGAAAGCTACCTCTACGGTTGAGTTGAACTTCTTTGAGCCAGTCTCCTTGATTAGGGTTACTGCCTCTGCTGGGGTGTAAAGCTTGCCCTCGGTGATGAGTGCAGCTGCGGCTTCATAAGCCTTTGAGCGCTTTGCCATTCTGTTGTTCCTATCTATTGGTCACAGTTGTGGTTAGCGGGTCGCGCGCGACCCTCCCACTACTTTGTTGCTTTGTCCGGGATGGACTGCCAGCCCGAAAGCCGGCGGTTGCTCGTGAGAGCCGTTGAGACTTAAGCCTCTACGGTGATTCCCATTGAGCGTGCGGTTCCAGCGATGATCTTTGCCGCTGCGTCAACATCGTTGGCGTTTAGGTCAGACATCTTCTGGGTTGCAATCTTGTATAGAGCGTCCTTTGAAAGCTGAGCAACCTTCACGGTGTGAGGGGTAGCTGAGCCCTTTGCAACGCCAGCAGCCTTCTTGATTAGCTCAGCTGCAGGAGGAGTCTTTAGGACGAAGGTGAATGAACGGTCTTCGTAGACGGT
>CANGGK010000035.1 GCA_947453475.1 Microbacteriaceae bacterium | reverse complement strand
GCGGGCCCGCAACCATCGATAGTGACGGTCGGTTATGCCGTCAATACCCAGATTTGAGTAGGCGACTACTACGGTTGGGGCGACGTATTCTTCACCTGGCGCAACGATGACCTCGCCTGGCAGCAAAAGTTCGCCAGCGCCGATTGAAGTTCGACCCGTGTTCAATTTCTCGACTACGTGCCGAGTATTGCCGCTCCATTGAAGACCCATCGACCAAACTTCGCCGTGTTGGTAGTTAGCTTCGGCAGTCATGGCGAGTTGAACAATCGTGTAATCGTGACCCGAACGACCCTCGCGAATCTCACGCAACCATGTTCCAACCTGAATCTCGCGGCGCTGCGGCTGACGCTCCTTTACCCAACGACCGGTGAAGTCCATGGTTTCGCTGGCGTGATCAGGCAGCGGGAGCCAGGTGGTCAATTCGTTCAGTGAGAAATCTGAATCACCACGGTTAGTCACCGATTGGGTGATTGCCAGGATGCCTGACGGCGAGATTTCGTAAGTGGCCGAGATTTCGAGACGGGCAGCTGAATCGGCTGCGGTTAGTTCGACTCGGGTTTGAGTCACATTGACAGATTTGATCGCAAACAGCTGTGACCAGTCTTGGCCGGTTCGATGGCCCTGCAGGGTCGGGCGGCCGTGGAAACCGCGGGCATCTTCACGCCAGATTCCAGGGTTAATGTGCTCGTCGAGGTCGGCGTGTGGCACTGCTTCTTGTGCTGCAACGTTCAACTGAGCCAAGTCGAGATTTGAACCTAAGTCGGCACCCCAGTGCAAGACGACCGGCGTTCCACTAGTCAGCGCAATGATCAGATGGGCACCATCGGCCTTGAGCTCGATGAATTCTGGCAGTTGCGACATTTAGTGGTTCCTATCCCCGATCAAAATGATCGACACTTCGATGTTAGCGAAGCCACAAAACCAAAGTTCACATTTTTCAACATTAGTTACCATAATTTAACTAAATATCCACGCGAACCAGCCTTCGAGTGTTTAGGCTGAAGTGCAAACGAGAAAGGATCGAAGTGTTAGCAGCGCAACGCCACAGCTTGATCTTGCAAGAGATCACGCAACGAAGCGCCGCTCGCATTTCTGACCTGGCCGAGGCTCTAGAGGTTTCGGAAATGACCATTCGTCGCGACATCGAGCAGTTGGCCGAACAAGGCCTGCTTGAAAAGGTTCATGGCGGCGCCACCGCCGTTGTGTCAAAAAACATGGCTATTGAACCGCCGTTTCAATCAAAATCTCTTCGCGAACAGCTGGCTAAGGACGCCATTGCGGCTCGTGCCGCACAGGAAATCGCGGCCGGCAGTTCTATCGGGCTAATGGGCGGTAGCTCGGTATTCGCGGTTGCCAAACTGGCAGTGACCATCCCAGGTTTGACCATAGTCACCAACTCGCTCCCGGTCTCCGACCTTTTCGCCCGTGAAGGGCAACGAAATCAAACCGTGGTTCTCGCCGGTGGACTTAGAACCCCGACCGATTCTTTCGTAGGCGACATCGCCGTTTCGGCATTTTCGTCACTCAATCTCGACATTGTCCTTATGGGCACCCACGGCATGGACCCGCTTGGCGGTTTCAGCACGCCGAATCTTCAAGAATCTGAAACTAACCGTGCGGTGATTGCCAAGGCCCGAAAACTTGTAGTTCTCGCAGACCACACCAAATGGGGCGGGGTTGGCTTTAGCACCTTCGCAAGATTAGACGAAGCAGATCTTCTGATCACTGACTCTGGCATAGGTGCAGCGGCGCTAAAAACCCTTAAGTCCACAGTTCGCGATTTGGCAGTTGTAGAGACCTAAGTCGCACCAGCATTAGCGACCACAATCGCGAGATAATCAACTAGTTCAACCAACCCAGCGGAGAAACCATGGCAACCACTAAGCGATCAACTCGGATGAGCGACGGTCGCGAACTCATCTATTTCGATGACTCAGGTTCGCAGCTTCCGGCCGAACGCAAGGCCGACCTCCGAGAGCCAGCCGCTCGCCCGGCCGTTGCCGAAATGAGACTTGATTCACTGACCGGAGACTGGATCTCGGTCGCTGCCGCACGCCACAATCGAGCCCACCTGCCGCCGGCGCATCAGTGCCCACTCTGCCCAACTACAGAAGCCAACCTTTCAGAGGTTCCAGACGTTTTTGACGTAGCCGTGTTCGAAAACAAGAGCCCTTCATTCGGCCCCGACTTGGCACAGGTTGACGACGAAAACTACGCCGTGGTTCCGCGCCTCGAACTCGGTTCTACCCGCGCCTCGATTGGCCGCTGCGAGGTTGTAGTTTTCAGCCCGGAACACCTTGGATCTTTGGCTGACCAGTCGGTGCCACGCGTGCGAACCATCATCGATGCCTGGGCTGACAGAACAGCAGAACTTTCAGCTCTTCCGGGAGTCCGTCAGGTTTTCCCTTTTGAGAATCGCGGTGAAGATATTGGTGTGACCTTGCACCACCCTCACGGGCAGATTTACTCTTACCCATACGTGACTCCGCGCACCCTGAAACTGCTTCAATCTATTGAGGCTTATGGGCCAAACCTATTTGCCGACACCTTGGCATTCGAACAAGCCGGCGAGCGCGTGCTCATCCGAGGCGAGCACTTCACGGCTTATGTCCCCTTTGCAGGTCGCTGGCCGATCGAAATTCACTTGTTGCCACACCGACACGTTCAGAACCTTTCGCAGTTGAACGATGAAGAACGAGATGAATTGGCGGCAATTTACTCGAAGCTGCTCAAGGCGCTCGACACCGTATACGAAACCCCAACCCCATACATCTCAGCTTGGCACCAGGCGCCTCTCGTTGCCGGTGGCGAAAACGTGCGACTCCAACTTCAGATCACCTCACCTCGCCGCGCTGCAGACAAGTTGAAGTATCTCGCCGGTAGCGAGTCAGCCATGGGTGCATTCATCGCCGACTTCCCACCTGAGACAACCGCCGAGATGCTTCGCGGCGCAATCAAATGACCGACACCCTGATTGCCAAGGTAACTTCGGGTTTCGAATCTAAATTCGGCTATCAACCTACTGGCGTTTGGTCGGCCCCCGGTCGAGTAAACCTAATTGGCGAGCACACCGATTACAACGAGGGTTTTGTGTTCCCCTTTGCAATCAATCGGCATACCTTCGCTGCAATCTCATTGCGCGATGACTCAACCATTCGAGTAGCCTCTAGCTTCTCGCCAATCATTCACCAAGTCGACGTCCTAGCCATCGCACGCAATGAAGGAAACGACTGGGCCGCCTATCCGTTTGGTGCAGCTTGGGCCATCCAGGAAATGGCAAACTCCTTGCTCAAAGAGTTTGAGGCAACGGGGTTCGACTGCTTCATCGAATCAGATGTTCCAGTTGGCGCTGGGTTATCTTCCTCGGCTGCCATCGAGTGCTCGGTGGCTCTAGCCTTGAACGAACTCTGGAGCGTTGGCCTTGACCGCCGCCAGTTGGCGCGTGTTGGTCAAATGGGCGAAAACGTAATCGTTGGTGCACCGACCGGCATCATGGATCAATCGGCGTCACTCTTGGGCGAAACCGATCATGGGGTGTTCTTAGACTGCCGCACCCTTGAGGCCGAGAGTATCGAACTCGGCTTTGCCAAGGATGGCCTAGAGCTCCTCATCATCGACACCAAAGTGGCGCATCGCCTTGTAGATGGCGGCTATGCCTCGCGCCGTGAAGCCTGTGAACGCGGCGCCAGTGCGATGGGCGTAACTTCACTACGTGATGTCTCGCCCTCCGATTTGCTCAAAGCAAAGGAGATCATGGATGACGCGACATTTCGTCGAGTTCGCCATGTGGTCACCGAAAACGATCGAGTTTTAGCAACCGTTGAATCGCTACGAACCAACGGGCCACGTTCCATCGGCAGGCTCATGTATGCCTCACACGAATCGATGCGCGATGACTTTGAGATCTCGGTTGACGAGTTAGACACGGCGGTCGAGACCGTACTTCGTCACGGTGCAATCGGTGCGCGCATGACAGGCGGTGGCTTTGGCGGTGCAGCGATCGCGTTGACGCCAATTGAGAAAATCAGCGAAGTGAGCCTTTCGGTCATCGCCGAATTCGAAGCGCTTGGCTACGCAAAGCCTGAGATATTTGTAGTTTCTGCCGCCCAAGGGGCCAAGCGCGAAATCTAGGCGCGAATAACCTTACTGAGGCGCAGCGAACCAATTGCGATTCCCACTCCAAGGATGATTCCAAAGCCGAGTGCAACGTGCAACGGCATTACTGCAGTCAGAAGTCCAATGATTGCCGGCCCACCGAGCACACCGGCGTAGCAAAGCCCGACTACTTTGGCCATGTTGCGACCAGAGTGGGACTCCTCACCGACTACAGCCGAGATTGCGAAGATCTGCGGCACGACGGCTGATATTCCAAGGCCGGCAAAGAACCAGCCGATTAGGGCTATCTCTGGCGTTGGCGAGAAAAGCGCCCAGGCAACACCAAACGCCGAGAGCAAAGGGCCGAAGCGGATGATGACTAGGCGGCCACGTGCCGCGACGACTCGGTCTGCGACCAATCTGAAAAGCGCCATGGCAGCCGAGAAAACCATGACCGCCAGCGCGCCGGATGCCGAGCTAACCCCGAAAACCTTGACCTGGAATAGTGAAGACCAGTCAACGCCGGTGCCCTCGAGGAATGCGCCAGCGCCAGCCATCGCCCCCAATAGCCAAACGGTTGGCAGAAACTTTCGATTCGCAAGGTCTTGAGCCTTTCGAAGTTCGCGGCTCTCATCCTTGCTCAGCTTGGCGTGCACTTCGCGGTGCGCCAATTCTGGCGGCAAAAGTTTCGAGCCGGCATAAAGCGATAGAGCTAGAAAGATTAGGCCGTAGCCTGACATCGAAACCAACATAGGAATCTTGAGTGCGATTGCCGCACCACCGACCGCCGAGCCAAAAACACCGCCGAATGACCAAAAGGCGTGAAAGGCGCTGAAGATTGGGCGACCATAGGCGCGTTCGACCTCGACCGCGTGTGCATTCATCGCAACGTCACCGGCGCCCATGCCGGCACCAAGAACAAATAGACCCGCCGCCAGCCAGACCGCATTCTGGGCAAGGCCAGGAAGAATCATTGCCAACCCGGTAAGCACGCCGCCGAGAGTGGTTGCATAACGGCTGCCCATGCGGTCGATGATTCGCCCCATGAACTGCATCGAGGTGAGCGCACCGAGACCGATGAAGACGAGCAGCGCACCAAGTTGCGAGTGCGAAAGATTTAGTCGGTTTTCAACCTCTGGGATGTTCACCGCCCACATCGTTACTGCTGAACCCGCAAACAGGAAGAAAAAGAACACCGAAATACGGGCATGCAAATTGCGTCTGGCTAATGAAGTCACTGGGGAATCAACCTAAATCTGTCTACTTCGATTCCGCGCTGGTCAGCCGGAAGGTTATGGCTATTCGAGAACCTAATTTGATGGTCTCCGAATTCAAAGTGTTTGGTTCCAATCAAGATCTCGACCCAGTCGCCTCCGGTTGACGCAAACACCGTGCCTCGGTTTATGTACTGGTCGTAACTTTGATTTTGATTTCCATCGTAAAAGAGGTGGCGGCCGGCAACCACTCGCGCCACGTGTTCGGCATCCGAGCGATAACGCAGCCAAACTTCATACTCGCGAGGCACACCAACCTGCAACAGTGCACTGAAGCCATACTCTTGCTGAACCAGGCCCGAAAGGTAACCGGCGCCGGTAGACCCGGATGAATGTTCGTGGTCTAGATTCACCGTCGCCTCAAAGTGGCGACCACCGGAACGATTAGAAACTGCTGCATCCAGGTGAACCTCAATGGCGCTCTCGGTCGGAGTGGCTCGCCCCAAAGCCGATTCGGATGGCGTGATTTCTAGGATGTGACCGTCATCTGAGTAGTGAAGCTCATCGAGCATCATGCTTCGGCAAGACTGCGAACCCGAAACCCAGGCAGAGTGGTAGAAGGCAAACCATTTACCTTTGAATTCAAAAACCGAACCATGGATGGTGCCGCTGTTACCGGGATACTCCCCGATGAAAACACCAAGGTCTTTGTAGGGGCCGAGTGGCGTGTCGGATACCGCATGGCACATTCTCTGCGGCCAGGCCTCATTGTCGAGGGCCGGGTAGGTGAGGTAATAGCGCCCCGAGTATTTGTGCAGAAACGGCCCCTCGTAACCACCAACCTGTTCGCTCAGGTTTCGAACGGTCTCACTCTTGATGCTCATCAAATTGGCATTCAGCTCGCCAATCAGAATCGAACCGCGTGCACCCCAAACCAGGTAAGGCTTATCGCCATCGATGAATAGCGATGGGTCTTGCCCCCACTCAACACCGTCGATTGTGCCTAAGTTGGTGAAGGGCCCCTCAGGCCGATCGCTCACAGCAAGCCCGGTCTTGAAGGTGCTGGTTACTTTATCGATGGCGCAGAAAACCAAGTAGTACTTGCCCTGCCAAAAGTTCGCGTCAATGGCCCACATGTGGCTAATCGCCCAGTCAACCTGATCAAGGTGCAGAATACGACCGTGATCAATCCAATCGACCAGATTTTCGCTGCTTAGAGCGTGGTAACAAGACATGGTGTCGTAACTATTCGTATACGGCTCGTCGTATGAGACGTAGACGTAAACTCGGTCGTTGAACACATGCGCAGATGGGTCGGCCGCAAAAATGTGATCTGTGAGCAGGCTGGTCATCTAGTTCTTACCTACGAGGTCTAGCAAAGCTGAACCTGCTCGAACGTAAAGTGGCAACGAATCGAATTTGTGATTCTCTCGAACCCAGCGACCACCCGAAACCACTTCGCCCGAGAAGAAGTTGGTCCACTCCCCCTCAGGTAGATAGAACTCGACGTCGCCAACCGAGCTAAACACCGGCGCAACGAGAAGGTCTGGGCCAAACATGTATTGCTGGTCAAGATTCCAGCAAGTGCGGTCAGCCGGAAACTCAAGAAGCATTGCCCTCATCATGGGTGTGCCGTTTTCGTGGGCTGATTTTGAAGTTTGCAGCAGGTAAGGCATCAACGATTGCTTAAGATTCACAAACTTGCGTGTTACATCAACGGCTTCATCATCAAAAGCCCACGGAACACGAACCGATTCGTTGCCGTGAAGGCGGCTGTGCGAGCTCAGTAGGCCAAAAGCTAGCCAGCGTTTGAAAACGGCTGGGTCTGGGTTTCCCTCGAAACCTCCGATGTCGTGGCTCCAATAGCCAAAACCTGAGAGCCCAAGACTTAGGCCGCCGCGAAGGCTCTCTGCCATCGATTCGAAACTGCTGGTGTTGTCGCCACCCCAGTGAACCGGCATGGTTTGCCCGCCCACGGTTGCACTCCGGGCAAAGACGATTGCGTCATCCTTGGAATGCTCGACTAGCAAATCGAAAACCGTTTGGTTATAGAGCTGCGTGTAGAGGTTGTGCATCTGCTCAGGGTCGCTGCCATCGTGATAAATCACATCGGTAGGAATTCGCTCGCCGAAGTCGGTTTTGAAGCAGTCAACGCCCATCTCGAGAAGCGGGCGAAGCTTGCTCTGGAACCATTCGCGAGCAGCCGGGTTGGTGAAGTCAACGATTGCGTTACCCGCCTGCCAGAGGTCCCACTGCCAAACCGAGCCGGCAGTTCCTCCCGGGCCATCGTTGCGTCGAAGTAGGTAGCCCATGCGCTTGCCTTCTTCGAATAGCGGCGAGGCTTGGCCGATGTATGGATTGATCCAGAGGCTTATTCTGAGCCCGTCGGCCTTAAGTCGCTTCAACATGGCTGCAGGCTCAGGGAAGGTTCGGGCATCCCACTCAAAGTCGCACCACTGGAACTCGCGCATCCAGAAGCAGTCGAAATGGAAGACGCTCAAAGGGATGTCACGATCGCGCATGCCATCGATGAAACCCTGCACGGTCTTCTCGTCATAGTCGGTGACAAAACTCGTGGAGAGCCAAAGGCCAAATGACCATTCCGGCAACAAAGGCGGGCGGCCGGTTAATGCGGTGTATTTATCCAGGATTTCTTTTGGAGTCGGGCCATAGATAACCAGGTACTCGAGGTCTTGGGCGACGGCACTGAACTGCACTCGCTCTACGGCTTCACTGCCGACCTCAAGCGACACCTTGCCGGTGTGATTAATGAAGACGCCATAACCAGCGTTCGTCAGGTAGAACGGAATGTTCTTATAAGCCTGCTCGCTGCTTGTGCCGCCATCTTCGTTCCAGATGTCAACCGTTTGACCGTTCTTGATGAAGGGTGTGAAGCGCTCACCTAGGCCGTAGACCTGCTCGCCAACACCAAGTGACATCTGGGCCGAGAGGTGATGATTTCCTTCGTCATCGAGCACGAAACCGAGGCTGCGCGATCTCTGATGAGCAATCACTTTCTCATCGGCCACGAACTCGAGGTTCCAATCGGAGCCCATCGAAACTCGCACCTGGAGGTTCCCGCTGGTAAGCGTCGCACACTCTTCGTCAACATTGGCGACGGCGGTAACGGTCGATTGAGTCACCGGAAACTTTAGTGCTGGCTTACCGCCAAGGTGGTGTGAGAAATTAACCCGGATGACGTCGGGGGCTGGTGAATCGAGCTTCAACCCCAGGGTTGCAGCGTTGAGAGTGTCACCGCGATGATTGATGCGCTTGGTTGCCGCGGTTACTTGCAGCGATTGGCTTCGATCGCCCGAAGCCGACTGCACGGATGCGCTGTGTGCGTGCAATGCGTAGGTTGCAGAAAAGCCCTCTCTCATAAGCCAGAAACCATTTGTAAACTTCATTGTTTTCCAGACTTTCTGAGAGAGGGCTCTCCGGGTGAAACTAGTTGCGGTTGATTACTCCACCGCGGTTGCGTGCAAGTGCGTCGATGGTTGCAGCAAGCAACAGGACGCTACCGGTGATTAGGAAGCTGATACCTGCTGGCATCTGCAATAGACCCAAACCGTTGTCAATCATGGTGATTACGATTGCACCGATGGCTGCGTGTGAAAGCTTTCCACGGCCACCGAAGAGACTCACGCCACCCACAACTGCGGCTGCAACACCAGATAGAACGATGGTGTGACCAGCGGAACCATCAACGTTTCCGATTCGGCTTGAGTGGAAGATACCTGAAACAACGGCAAGGAATGCACAAATCATGAATGCGTAGATGCGAATCTTTGCAACCTTGATTCCAGCACGACGAGCTGCCTCTGGGTTTCCACCAACTGCGTATAGGTGACGACCAAACTTGGTGCGGTCAAGCACGAACGAACCAATGAACAAAATGGCTACGGTAATAGGAACCACGATTGGAACACCAGCGATAGGGATAGCACCCTGGCTGCGGTTATCGTTCATGATGAACACTGCAACGCCGCCAAGAACGACAACTGCGATGATCTTGATGATCAAAATCGAGATCGGCTTGTTGACTAGGCCCTTGCGTGAACGACGACCGCGGTCCCACACAGCAAGCAAAGCCATGGTCACGGCGCAGGCGGCGATTAGAGCCCAGCCAGCCCAACCAGGCATGTTGCTGTTCATGATTGCAAGAATTTCTGGAACCTCAACGCGGTAGAGACCACCTTCGCCCAACAGAACCAGCTGCATACCCTGGAAGCCGAGGAAGAATGCAAGCGTCACAACGAACGAGGGCACACCAATTTTTGCAACCATGAAGCCGATGATCCAACCGATGAGCAGACCCGCTGCAAAAGCCAAGATCAGAGCCAGAATCCAGTTCATCGCAAGATATTTCATCAAGACGATCCAGACCGCCATTGCGACACCTGCGGTAACACCAGCCGAGAGGTCAATCTCGGCGAGCAAGATCACGAAGACCAACGCTGCCGAAAGCATGGTTAGCTCGGCGGCCTGAACGAACATGTTCGTGAAGTTCAACTTGGTAAAGAAGAACGGGCTTGCGATTTCAAAAATCAAAGCAAGCACTACTGCAGCAACAACCGCTGGTAGTGAACCCATTTCACCCGCACGAAGGCGGCTTAGGTAGGCACTGAATTGATCCTTAAGCGTGCCCTCGTGGCCGCTAGCTAGTGAGGTTACTTCGTTAGACATTATTTGCCTTCGCCTTCTTGGGTCTTTGCACCGGTGATGTACGAGATGACCTCGGTGCTGTTAGTTTCTGAAGTCTTTACCTGAGCCACTAGGCGACCTAGGTAGAGAACTGCGATGTCGTCACAAACCTTGAACACGTCGCTCAGGTTGTGGCTAATGATGATTACGGCAACGCCATTGTCTGCGAGGCGACGAACGAGGTTTAGAACCTGCTCGGTCTGGGCAACACCCAGGGCTGCAGTCGGCTCATCAAGGATGACCAACTTCGCTTCACGAAGAACCGAACGAGCGATTGCTACGGTTTGGCGCTGACCACCAGAAAGTGAAGATACCTTCTGGCGAACAGACTTTACGGTGCGAACAGAGAGGCTCTGCAGAGCCTTGGTTGCCAAAAGCTCCATCTCGGCCTCGTGCAGGGTGCCGGTAAGCATTTCTTCGTGACCCAAGAACATGTTCTGAACGATGTCGAGGTTTTCACAGAGCGCTAGGTCTTGGTAAACAACCTCAATGCCGAGCGCACTTGCGCCGCGTGGCGTGGTGATGTTTACTTCTTGACCGTCAAACTTTACGACACCTTCGTCGAATGGCTGAACGCCAGATAAACCCTTGATCAGGGTAGATTTTCCGGCACCGTTATCGCCGACAAGTGCCAACACTCGCCCTGCGTATGCCTTGAGGTCGATGCCTTTTAGAACGTCAACCGGGCCGAAGCTCTTCTTGACGCCAGCCAGTTCGATTACTGGACCTTCCATAACCTTCTCTTTTCTTAGTTTCAATTCGCGGGCTCAAAGGAGCCTAAATGGTGCAACTATAAAAGGTTTGCACAAACAACAAACTCAAACCACTGGAAGCGCTTCAGGTTACCTAACGTTCTTGTAACATTCGTGGATTTGTTGTTTACAACAACTAACTCGCCAACAGCTAAATCGCTTTGATTCGGCACCTGATTAGAGACGCAAACCCGCTAAAGCTTGGTGGTACTGGTTCAAGATCACCGGGTGTGCGTCTGGAGCTACGGTGGCCTGCAGCTCGAGAGCCCACGTCGCAGGCTTGCCAGTGAGTGCCAGCACCGCCTGCCGGGCTGCACCATCGGCAACATATTCACCGAGGTGCGGAATGACAATTTGCACACCAAAGATTTGCGCGGCAATCTGCTGAACAACGGGGTTTGCTGCTGCTCCGCCAATCAGTAAAACCCGCTTGCACTCAACGCCCTGTTTTTGGAGCACAGCAAAGCCATCAGCCAACCCGCAAAGCATTCCTTCGATGGCCGCTCGAGCCATGTTTTCGCGGGTGTTGGAAGCAAGTGTTAGGCCAAGGACAGATCCGCTGGCATCTGGCAAATTTGGGGTTCTTTCACCTTCAAAATATGGAACAACCACTACACCACCGGAGCCCGGCTGTGCCTTGAGAGCCAAATCTGATAGCTCCTGGTGCGTGACGCCGAGCAATGAAGCGAAGCTGTCCATAACCCTTGCCGCATTTAGTGTGCAGACAAGAGGCAGAAAACTGCCGGTAGCACTAGCAAAGCCGGCTACGGTGCCCGAAGGGTCTGAGCTTTGTTTTCCCGTAACTGCGAATACTGTTCCACTGGTTCCAAGCGATACAACGACGTCGCCGATGTCGGCTCCCAACCCCAAACCTGCAGCCGCGTTATCGCCGGCTCCACAAGCAATTCCAAAGCGGTTTGTCACTTCTGGGGTAAACGCCCATTCACCCGGCTTTACCAAGCGTGGCAGAACGGGAGTGCGCCCAAGAATGAAATCCCAGATCTCAGGCAAGTATTCACCGGTCACCGGGTTGTAGTAACCCGTTCCGCTGGCATCCGAGGCATCTGTGGCAAGGGCGCTCAGGTCTGGGCCTAGCTCACTCTCGCCTTCAGGGCCATAGCCGGCAAGGCGCCAAGACAGCCAGTCGTGAGGTAAGCACACAGCGGCGACCAGATCTGCATTCTGAGGCTCATTTCGAGTTACCCACAAAACCTTCGAACTGGTGAAAGCCGCAACCGGAACGCTGCCGGTGAGGTCGACAAGGGCATTGGCTCCGAAGTGCTCAATCAATTCGCTCGCTGTGCCCGCAGATCGGGTGTCATTCCAGAGCAACGCCTTGCGAATCACCTTTCCATCGGCGTCGAGAAGAACCATTCCATGCTGCTGCCCGCCAATGGAGATGGCCGAAACGTCAGCTAGCCCGCCAGCGTCGTCGATTGCGAGCTTGAGTGCCTCAAACCATGCATTTGGGTCAACCTCTGTTCCGGCCGGGTGCGAGGCGCGACCCGAGCGAACCAATTCACCTGTGACCGAGTCACGGATGACGACCTTGCAACTCTGAGTTGATGAATCTACGCCCGCAACGAGTGTCAATTTATTCTCTAAGCTCTAGCGAGCGCCCATAAGGTGCTCTACGGCAAGTTGGTTCAGACGCACGAAGCCAAAGCCCTTGCCATTGAAGTAGCTTTCGGTGTCGAAATCTTCGTAGGCAGAGCGGTCGGCAAGCAAGTCTTCATAGCCTTCGCCTGGGTTCAGGGTAGGAGTCTTCACACCGTCAACACGTGAGGCAGCCAGAGCCTCCTGCACTTCTGGATCTGCGCGGAAGGCCGCGGCTCGCTCCTTGAGCAATAGGTACATGCGCATATTCGCTGCTGCAGAGTCCCAGACGCCATCGAAGTCTTCGGTGCGGCTTGGCTTGTAATCGAAGTGGCGAGGGCCATCGTAGGCTCGACCGCCGTCTGCTCCACCAAACTCGAGCAGATCAACCAATGAGAAGGCGTTGAACAGGTCACCGTGACCAAAGACCAAGTCTTGGTCGAACTTTACCCCTCGCTGGCCATTTAGGTCGATGTGGAAAAGCTTTCCGTGATCAAGTGCCTGAGCAATTCCGGCGGTGAAGTTCAATCCAGCCATTTGCTCATGACCGGTCTCTGGGTTCAGTCCGACCAAGTCAGGGTGCTCAAGGGTGTTGATGAACGCCATCGCGTGGCCAACGGTAGGAAGCAGAATGTCGCCGCGTGGCTCGTTTGGCTTTGGCTCAATGGCGAAACGAATGTCGTAGCCCTTGTCAATCACATACTGAGTGAGCAGGTTGACACCCTCGCGATAACGAGCGATAGCACCTTGGACGTCTTTTGCGTGGTCGTATTCGGCACCTTCGCGCCCACCCCACATAACAAAAGTCTTGGCTCCCATCTCAGCGGCAAGGTCTAGGTTGCGAAGCACCTTGCGAAGTGCAAAACGTCGTACGCCGCGGTCGTTGCTGGTGAAGCCGCCATCCTTGAAGACCGGGTGGCTGAACAGGTTGGTGGTAATCATCGGCACGATGATGCCGGTCTCTGCTAAAGCCTGCTTAGTGCGGTCAATCTCGTGACGGCGCTGTGCGTCGGTGCTTTCAAAGGCAAAAAGATCGTCATCGTGGAAGGTAAGACCGTAAGCGCCCAGCTCGGCAAGCTTATGGATTGCCTCGACGGTGTCTAGAGGCTTGCGGGTCGGGGCACCAAATTGATCCTGCGCTTGCCATCCAATGGTCCAAAGACCGAATGAAAACTTGTCTTGAGGGGTTGGCTTTAGTGACATGGCGAAGCATCCTTGCTGAGAGTAGGGTATTTGTTGCCTGTGACAACAATAAGCCCGACAATTGCAAACAGTGCGATAATTTCAATCAGAAAGGCGATTGTTATGAAAGTTTTACATTCCGGCGCAAACAGTTCAGCGGGGCAAAACCGCGAGAACATCCGCCAGCACAACCTTTCGATCATCATGAGCCTTCTCTACAAGGGCGGAACCCTCGCTCGATCGCAACTAACTTCGGTTACCGGCCTTAATCGCTCGACGATTTCTGACTTGGTTGTCGAGCTAGAAGAGCTTGGCATGATTACCCAAGCAGAGGCAGTGACATCTGGCGGGGTGGGCCGCCCTAGCCTCACCGTGTCGCCTAGTGCCAACATCGTTGCCTTTGCCGTTAACCCAGAAATCGATGCGACAACGGTGGCTGTAGTCAGTTTGAGTGGCGAAATCATTGCCAAGCGTCGCTACCCGACCCAAATTCAACCGGCTCCTAAAGAGGCAGCCAAAATCGCCGGTGAACTAATCAAGGGCTTGATCAAAGAACTTCCACCCAAGACACGTGTGGCCGGCATTGGTGTGGCCGTGCCCGGCCAGATTCGCATCGACGACGGCGTGGTGCGTCTAGCACCCCACCTCAATTGGGTTGAGGCGCCAATTGCCGCGATGATTCAGCAGCAAACCGGCTTGCCTACCTGGGTAGACAACGACGCAACAGTTTCATGTATGGCCGAACGAAACTTCGGCAGTGGGCGCGGGGCAAGCCACTGCGTTTATCTCTTCGCCGGTTCTGGTGGCATCGGTGGCGGCGTTGTGGTTTCCGGAGTTCAACTTCGTGGCGCATCAGGCTATGGCAGCGAACTTGGACACATCAAGATTTCAGATTCAAAAAAGGTCGACTTCTCTGGCCTGACCGGCACGTTAGAAGCACTGGTCAAGCGAGACGATCTTCTCGAAGCCTTTAAGCTTTTCGGCGCCACCGACGATGAGCTCGATGTCGAGGTCTCAAACACCAAAGACCCGAAGGCCATCAAACTAATAAACACTCAGTTAGACCACCTCGGGCGAGGCATCGGAGTCTTGGCAACGATTTTCAACCCTCAAATTGTGGTTCTCGAGGGGTTTCTCGATTCAATCTTCAAGTTCAATAAAGAACGTCTGCTTGAAAGCGTTCGTGCAAGTTCGCTGAATTCTGCCCATGATGGCCTGGTTGTAAGTTCGGGCGAGCTCGGTACGCGTGCAGTTTTGATTGGCGCTGCCGGCCTGGCCTTCGCGCCGCTAATTCAGGACCCTTCAGGAACCGAAATCTATAAACTCACAAAGGTTTCGAGTTAGTCCTAAAGGCTTCTGAGCTGAGGCAGTACTTTGCTGCCGAAAAGTTCAATTGACTTCATGACGGCTGCGTGCTCGATGTTGCCGATGTCGAAGTGCAAGATGTGTCGATCGTGCTTCAACTCGGCATGGATGGCAGCCAGCCGATCGGCAACCTCGTTCACATCTCCGGCGATGATTGGCCCATCACCGTTTGCTTGACTGTCAAACATTTCACGCGTTGGAGCCTCGCGACCTCGCTCACGCTGGCTAACCGTAACCGAAGGCAACCAACCTCGATACATGGTCTCTTTCGCAACCGAAGCCTTCTCGGCGACAAACCCACGACCAGCTATGGCGACCTTTAGCCCTTGATGGCCATGCGCCTCCGAAACGGCACGGAAGTGTTCAATGATTGATTTCTTGCTGGCTGGTGGTGCACTCAGGAATGAATAGTTTGCATTGAAGCCGAAGCTGGCAGCACGTTGTGAAGATTCCGGAGTTTCGCCGGTAGCAACCCAAATATTGAGCTTCTCGTTGAATGGCCGAGGCCAGATTCCCGAACCGGCTAGAGGTGCTCGAAATTGTCCCTCAAAATTGACCGGATTCTCGTCGTTCAACTGGCGAAGCAGCCCGAGTTTTTCGGTGAAATTTGCCTGCGAATCATTAAGGTCTTGACCAAACAGCGGGTAAGACTCGATGTAGGCACCGGTGCCTACCGTCAACTCGGCGCGACCCTCGGTGATTTGATCAAGAGTTGCAAATTGTTGAAACACTC
>CANGGK010000034.1 GCA_947453475.1 Microbacteriaceae bacterium | reverse complement strand
GGATCCACTGAATCACGTGGCCTCCTGGTTTCAGAAAGATTGGCTCCCCGGCTTGGACTCGAACCAAGAACCTATCGGTTAACAGCCGATTGCTCTGCCAATTGAGCTACCGAGGAATGTTGCTTTCGCGACTAGACAACATTACCAAATAAATTGGCGCCATATGACACAAGCGGCGATTTAGTAGCCGAGTTTGAGGTTTACAAGACCCACTAGCGGCTCATTCGCATGCAGTTTTGCGGTATTTTCAACTATTCGCTCTGAAAGTAGGCGAACACACATCTCCGGTGTATCGGCGGTGTGAGGCGTGATTATCAGGTTTGGAGAACTCCAAAGAGTGTGACCCGTAGGCAAAGGTTCCGGATCGGTTACATCCAAGCCGGCTCCGGCAATAGCCCCCGAACGAAGAGCCCTTTCGAGTGCAACCGTGTCAACGATCGCACCGCGAGCAATATTTATAAAGTATGCGCTCGATTTCATTAGGTTGAAGGCGTCTTCGTCGAATAACCCCTTGGTCTCTGCAGTGAGCGCTGAAGCCACAAACACAAAGTCCGCGGCACCCAGAGCATCTTCTAAATCGGTTAGGTCAATAACATTATTCACACCAGCGATAGGAGCGATGGACCGCCGGACTATCGATATTTTGGCTCTAAATGGCGAAAGAAGTCGAATTAGTTCTTCGGCTATTCCACCACCGCCGATGATCAACACTTCGGAATCATAAAGTGTGGCAGCGAATTTCTCGCCCCAAGATTGCGCTCTTATTCGCTCAGGTAAGGCACGGGCTAAGGCGAGAGCAAGCATCAGAGCGTGTTCAGCGACAGGCTCGCGGTAGGCGCCTTTGGCTGAAGTGAAAACAGTTGCCGCACCGCGAGTAATTATTTGATCGAAGACTCCGCGAAAATTGTCTACCCCTGCGAAGGGAAGTTGCACCCATCTGAGGTTTGGAAAATCAACTAGTAGTTCAGCGAGTTCCGCTGGACCCTGGCTATCAGTCCATATCAAACCGCTAGTTTGAGGGCCTAGTGCCTCGTGGACTCCCCCACCTTCACTAATTGCCTTTACATATTCAGGTTGTTGAACTGGCAACACTGCAACTCGAATGGGCGAATTCATTAGAGCGCGCGTCGATCTGCCTCGAGAGCCATGAGTTTGCGTTGAACGTCAGCGGATTCGGGAGAACCGGGTTCCGCCCGACGTAGTTCTGCTAGAAGATCGGCCTTTTCACGAGCAATGGCATTGGTAATTGCCTTGGCGACGACGCCCTGGCCATAACGGGTCAAACCGTCAGGATCAGCTGCCGGTAGGGCCTGAGCCGCAATTTCACGAAGAATTTGATGCAGCGCCGGGGGCGTGTCTGAAGCGATTGAATTCAACCAGCTGGATGACCTTTGCTCATTTGAATTGGCTTGAATGGCTCGAAGAATCGCGCCGTGTGCAGGCGTGCTCATGCCGGCCTGACATAGTCGAACCAACTGATCGGGGGTGAAGGTGTGTGGAAGCTGCACCAAGACCTCGAGTGTCTGGCGTTCGAAGCGGGTGATCGGGTCATTTAGATTGATTGGTGCCTGGGCAACGGTTTCCTGGGATTCCTCGGGCGGAACCTGCCCCTCACTCCCATGCTCGACAACGGGAGGCTTATCCCTTCGCATCTCTGCCACAGCCTGCTGGCGACCCACTCGACCAGCAGCGTCTACCAAAGCCGCGACATCGTTACCATCGAGGTTGACCCACCCGGCTAGCTCGCGAGTGTATGCGGGCCTCATGGCCGGATCCTGAATGCCGGCGACGATTGGGGCGGCAGACCGGGCCGCGGCTACGCGACCTTCGATGGTGCTCAGATCAAACTTTGCAAGCTTTTGCTTAATTGCAAACTCAAAAAGCGGTTTCTTAACTTCAATCATTGCCCGAACAGCTTCGTCGCCTTTCGCTGTTCTCAAATCACACGGGTCAAGTCCGTCAGGCCCTACGGCAACAAAGGTTTGAGCAGTGAACTTTGCAGAATCGGCAAATGCTCGCATTGCGGCCTTTTGACCAGCAGCATCCGGGTCAAAGGTGAAAATGACTTCGGCTGGGATGTCTTTATCTGCAGAGAGCATGCGATTGATGATTCTGATGTGATCATCACCGAAGGCTGTGCCGCAGGTTGCCACAGCAGTGGTCACACCGGCCAGGTGACAGGCCATTACATCTGTGTATCCTTCGACAACAACAACTCGCTGTTGTTTGGCAATGTCTTTTTTGGCAAGATCAATTCCATAAAGCACCTGAGACTTGTGATAAACCAAGGTGTCACTCGTGTTCAGATACTTTGGCCCCTGATCGTCGTCAAAGAGCTTGCGGGCGCCGAAACCAATAACCTGCCCCGTAGTGTCTCGAATCGGCCAAATTAGGCGTCCACGAAACTTGTCGTAGGCACCGCGGTCGCTCTTGGTAACAAGACCAGCGGCAACGAGTTCTTCGACAGTAAAGCCCTTTTTGGTTAGGTGATCAAAGAGACCGTTCCAACCCTTTGGAGCAAATCCGATTCCGAATTGATCAGCGGCCGCCTTGTCAAACCCGCGCCCTTTTAGAAACTCTCGCCCAGGAATAGCGCCGTCGGTCATTAGCTGCTCTTGATAGAAACTGGCTGCAGCATTATTAGCCTCGAGCACTCGCGCTTTCTGACCTTGTTCAGGGCTGGCGCCACCCTCTTCGTAGCTAAGTTCAAATCCGATTCGAGCGGCGAGCTTTTCGACGGCTTCAGTGAAACTCAACTGATCTAACTGCTGAATGAATTTATAGACGTCGCCGCCTTCGCCACAGCCAAAGCAATGGTAGAAACCTTGCGCTGGGCGCACGTTAAACGATGGCGACTTCTCGTCGTGAAACGGACACAGCCCTTTTAGTGAGCCAGCAGAAGCTGGGCGCAACGAGACGTACTCGCCAATGACATCGGCAATGTTGAGTCGAGTCTTTACTTCCTCGATGTCGCGCGCTCTAATTTTGCCGGCCATATTCCAATCCTATTTAGCGATTGAGCTTACGAGGCGGTGATGTAAGGTCAAAGCGCTTTGATCGGTAAGGCAAGCGATTTGGTCGACAATCACACGATGTCTTTGCACCTCATCGTGCGCGTGGGTCCAGGCGAGCGAAGTGTAGGCATCTAGATTTTCGCCATTTGATGCCAGTAGTGCATCTGCGAGTTCGGTCAGCAAACCCCGCTGCCATTCGTATAGGGGGCGCCGTGATTCACTCGTCATCAAGAATGCCGAAACAATGCCTTTGAGCACAGAAATCTCGGCTTGAACCTCGAATGGAATCACCAGGATAGATCCGAAACGAACCAAAGATTCTTTTGGCGAGGCGTCCATGATGGCATCTACAGTGCGACTAACCAAAGAACCTATCAGCGCGGAGGTTAGGTTTTTTAGGGTTCCGAGCCCGGCCGGAGAGTGGTCAAACGTAGTCAACCAGTAGTGGTTGGCCCGCAGTCTTTCAAGCGCATCGGCCAAGGCCACCTTGGAGATTGTACCGCCGTTCCAGTTGCTGATCTTCTCGAGTAGCTCATCCTCGTTAGCACGGTCGGCCAACACTCGAACATCGATGAATTTAGAAACGATTGCATCTTCAAAATCGTGTACCGAGTAGGCAACATCATCGGCGAAGTCCATCACCTGTGCTTCTACGCTTTTTTGGTTAGCAGGGGCTCCAATACGCAACCATTCAAAGACCTCGAGGTCATCTTCGTAGGCACCAAATTTCACCGATTGGTCGGCGCCTGCCTCAGCAATCGCGTGCACTCGACGCCACGGATACTTGCAGGTCGCGTCTAGACTCGCGCGAGTTAGGTTCAAGCCGTATGAGCGTCCATCCGCGGTAATGACCTTTGGTTCGATTCGAGTCAGTAGCCTTAGCGTTTGCGCATTGCCCTCAAACCCACCAAAGTCACGAGACCAGGCATCGAGCGCTTTTTCGCCATTATGACCGAACGGCGGATGCCCTAGGTCGTGAGCCAAACAGGCCATGTCGACCATGTCGGCGTTCAGGCCGAGGTCAATTGCCATTTCGCGGCCAATTTGAGCGACTTCGAGAGAGTGAGTCAAACGGGTGCGAGCGAAATCGCCGCCGGACGGGCTTAGAACCTGCGTCTTTGCGCCTAGGCGGCGCAGCGCTGACGAGTGAACTACGCGGGCGCGGTCGCGAGCAAATTCGCCACGCCGACCACCGGAAGAACGTTCCTCTGGCAGGAACCTTTCTCGGTCGAAATCGGTGTAACCAAACTCCTGAGCCTCGCGGTTATCCATTTAGCCCCCCGAGACAGAAAGCTCTGCCTCTTGCAACATTTTGCGTTGGTCGCCGACCAACTCGCGAGAATCTAGCCAATTTTCAGGTAGCGCGGTCTGCTTAGCGCCGCCTAGTCGGCCGCGTGGGCCCTCGGCTTCTTCACCAGGATACGCTTGCGTGCGGTCGAGGGTTCCGAGAATTTCATCCATGTGGGTAAGCGATTCAACCTGAGCAAGCGAGGCACGGAATTCGCCGCCGACCGGGTAGCCCTTGAAGTACCAGGCAACGTGCTTTCGAATGTCACGACAAGCCTTGGCTTCATCCTCAAAAAAATCGACAAGAAGTTCGCCGTGGCGCTTGAATGCGTCGGCTACTTCGCCGAGATTAGGTTGAATCGGATCAATGGCCGCGTTCGAGTTTGGGTCACGCTGGTACTCATCAAAGGCCGCTTGCAGGTCTCCAAACAACCAAGGGCGTCCGAGACAACCGCGCCCAACGACGACACCGTCTACCCCGGTCTCACGCATCATGCGAATGGCATCGGCCGCCGACCAAATGTCGCCATTACCGAGAACCTGTACATCTGGCAACGCCTCGCGCAAGGTTGCAATCGAAGTCCAGTCGGCATGGCCCGAGTAATACTCTGAAGCCGTGCGACCGTGCAGAGCGATCGCGGTCACACCGGCGTCGCGAGCCGCCTTGCCGGCATCCAAGTAGGTCAAGTGGTTATCGTCGATGCCTTTACGCATTTTGACGGTCAACGGCACTTCGCCAGCTGCCTTCACAGCGGCGTTGACTATTGAGGCAAAGAGATCTTGCTTCCAAGGAAGCGCGGCTCCGCCACCCTTACGAGTGACCTTTGGAACGGGGCAACCGAAGTTCAGATCAATGTGATCAGCGCGGTCTTCAGCCACGAGAATGGTCACAGCTTCGGCAATGGTTTTCGGGTCAACACCGTAAAGCTGAACCGAACGAACATCCTCTGAGGGGTGGTGGCCCACCAACCTAAGTGACTCTTCGTTTCGTTCTACTAGCGCACGCGACGTAACCATTTCGGCCACGTAAAGGCCGCCGCCAAACTCACGGCAAAGCAATCTAAACGCAGTATTTGTGATGCCAGCCATCGGCGCCAAGACCACAGGAGTCTTGATCGCGATGTTGCCGTATTGAAGCGCCGGCGCTGAAATCTGCTGCGTCATTTTGCTTTAGGAAACTAGCTTTGCGCCCAGGTATTCACGAAGCTTCGAGAGCGAGACGCGCTCTTGCTGCATGGTGTCACGTTCGCGAACGGTGACGGCCTGGTCATCGAGGGTGTCGAAGTCGACGGTGACACAGAACGGAGTTCCGATTTCGTCCTGGCGACGGTAACGACGACCAATTGCACCCGAGTCATCAAAGTCGATGTTCCAGTAGCCGCGAAGTTCCTGGGCAAGGTTGCGAGCAACCGGCGACAAGTCTTCGTTACGTGAAAGCGGCAGAATGGCTGCCTTTATCGGTGCGAGGCGGTAGTCGAGACGCAGAACGGTTCTAACGTCCACGCCGCCCTTAGTGTTCGGTGCTTCATCCTCGTGATATGCATCGACCAAGAAGGCCATGAGCGAGCGAGTAAGGCCCGCGGCCGGTTCGATTACGTATGGAGTCCAGCGCTCACCCTTGGCCTGATCGAAGTAGCTCAGATCGACACCTGATTCGCGCGAGTGAGTGGTTAGGTCGAAGTCGGTGCGGTTTGCAATACCTTCAAGCTCACCGAACTCACTGCCCTGGAAACCGAAGCGATACTCGATGTCAACGGTGCGCTTTGAATAGTGCGAAAGCTTCTCTTTGGCGTGCTCGAATAGGCGAAGGTTTTCTGGGTTAATGCCGAGATCGGTGTACCAGTTCATGCGCTGTTCGATCCAGTAGTCATGCCACTCTTCGTCAGTGCCTGGCTCGACGAAGAATTCCATCTCCATCTGCTCGAACTCACGGGTACGGAAAATGAAGTTACCCGGTGTGATTTCGTTGCGGAATGACTTACCAATTTGGCCGATACCAAATGGAGGCTTCATGCGGGCGGCACCCAGCACGTTGGCGAAGTTCACGAAAATACCCTGAGCGGTTTCAGGGCGAAGGTAGTGCAAGCCTTCTTCTGCTGCTACCGGACCAAGGAAGGTCTGAAGTAGACCGTTGAATGCCTTAGGTTCGGTCCAAATGTTCTTGCCTCCACAGTTAGGGCAAGCGATGTCGTTCATGCTCTCCGGAGCACGACCCTTTTTCTCCTCAAAAGCCTCTTCGAGGTGGTCTTGACGGAAGCGCTTGTGGCAAGCGGTGCACTCGATAAGTGGGTCTGAGAATTCGCGAACGTGACCCGAAGCCTCCCAGACCTTGCGAGGAAGAATCACGGATGAGTCGAGGCCAACGATGTCTTCGCGGCTTTGAACCACGGTGCGCCACCACTGCTTCTTGATGTTCTCTTTTAGTTCGACACCCAAGGGTCCGTAATCCCACGCCGAACGGCTACCGCCATAAATTTCGCCGGCCTGGAAAACGAATCCACGGCGCTTCGCGAGAGAAATTACTGAATCTAGACGATTTGGGGTAGCCACTTAAACTCCTTGCCCAAGCTGGATGCCTGGCACTTGTTCGAAGTTATAAGTCTACTTTGACTTGGTGCCTTTTGGCTTGTCGATTGCCCCACCAAATCTGCGGTCGCGGCTTACGTATTGCTCGATAGCTGACCACAACGAGGTGCGATCAAAGTCGGGCCAAAGGGTATCCATGAAGACGAATTCGGCATAGGCCGACTGCCAGAGTAGGAAGTTGGATGTGCGCTGCTCCCCCGAACTTCTGAGGAAAAGATCAACATCGGGCAAATAGTTCGAATTCAGGTATCGGGCTAACGTCTTGTCAGAAACCGAGCCAGCCTTGAGTTTGCCAGCGGCAACATCGTAGGTTATCGCGTTGATTGCATCGGTGATTTCGACCCTCGAGCCATAGTTCACGCACATGGTCAACGTCAAGGTGTCGTTCTTCTCGGTGAGTTTCTCGGCGGCCTTGAGTTCATCGATAACCGACAACCAAAGCTTCGGGCGCCGACCGGCCCAGCGAATTCGCACTCCCCAGGCGTTCAGTTGATCGCGTCGGCGACGAAGCACCTCGCGATTGAAACCCATGAGAAAGCGCACTTCATCGGGTGAGCGCTTCCAATTCTCGGTTGAGAAAGCGTAAACAGTGAGGTACTTAACCCCAGCCTCTAGCGCGCCAGCCACTACATCTAGCAGAGCAGCCTCGCCAGCCTTGTGGCCTTCAATTCGAGTTAGGCCTCGTTCGTTGGCCCATCGACCATTGCCATCCATGACGATCGCGATGTGTGCGGGAACCGAACCGGCCGGAAACTTGGGAACGTCGATGCCGGGCTTCTTTACCGGTACGAAATCGTTCATTGGCGCTCCATGTGCTGAAGAGATTTGAGCCCGCGTTCGATGTGCCACTGGCTATAAGCAGAAACAATACCCGATGCAGCACCACGGATGCTTTCCGGGGCGCTGTCGGCAACTTCCCAATCGCCCGCCAGCAATGCACCGAGAAGCTCGCCGGTGTGTGGGTCGATTACCGCTGCTCCGGCTGGGCGACAGTCGCGGCAAACCACTCCACCGAGCTGCATAACAAAGGCCTGATGCGGCCCAGGAGCACCGCATCTAGCGCAGTCAACGAAGTTTGGTGCCCAACCTGCAATAGATAGAGCCCTGAGCAAGTACGAATCGAGGATCAATGAAGCATCGTGTTCCTTATTCGCCAGAGAACGCAGAGCGCCAACCAAGAGAAGATACTGTTGCGGCGTAGAGTCGTCACCGGTTAGTTTTTCAGCGGTCTCGACCATAACGGTAGCGGCTGTGTAAGTTCGGTAATCCTCGATGATTTCGCGACCGTAGGCGCCAATAGTTTCTGCCTGATTTACTATGTCGAGAGTTCTTCCCTCATAAAACTGCGCCTCTACGACCATAAACGGCTCTAGGCGAGACCCGAACTTAGACCCGGTGCGCCGAACCCCCTTGGCAACTGCGCGAATTTGGCCGTTATAGCGCGACAAGAGCGTGACGATGCGGTCTGCTTCACCCAATTTGTGGGTGCGCAAAACTACGGCTTCATCCTTGTATGTTGGCACGAAACAAGTATCCCCCGACAGATTGAACTATCGGGGGAACTGAACCTTGTGCGATTACGCGCGGAGTGCTCGGTTGGCGGCCGAAATAACTGCCTTCAAGGATGCGGTGGAAATGTCTCCATCGATTCCGACTCCCCAAAGCGTCTGACCGTTGATCTCAAGCTCAACGTAGGCTGCCGCCAAGGCGTCGCCACCTTCACTCAAGGTGTGTTCAACGTAGTCGAGAAGACGAACGTTCACACCCTGCTGCTCTAGAACGTCTAGGAACGCTGAGATAGGACCATTGCCTGTTCCGGTTGCCTGAAGTTCACCATCGCCATCGCGCAAGACAATGTTTAGCTCGACGTGGCCATCCATGTTGCTTTCGGTGCGCATCTTCTTCAGCTCGAAACGACCCCACTTTAGGTCGATGCGATCAGCCGGTGCTGGAAGGTACTCGTCAATGAAGATGTCCCACAGCTTGGCTGAAGAAACTTCACCACCATCCTGGTCGGTTTTGTTTTGAACAACACGCGAGAATTCGATCTGGAGTTTACGAGGCAAGTCAAGACTGTGATCTGTCTTCAAAAGATAGGCAACGCCGCCCTTGCCAGACTGCGAATTGACCCGAATAACTGCCTCGTATGAACGCCCAACGTCTTTAGGGTCAATCGGCAAGTAAGGAACAGCCCACACTAGGTCATCAACAGAGACGCCCTTTTCGGTTGCCTCCTTGTGCATGAGCTCGAAGCCCTTCTTGATTGCATCCTGGTGAGAACCAGAGAAAGCGGTGTAAACCAAATCGCCGCCGTACGGCGCGCGCTCTGGCACCGGAAGCTGGTTGCAGTACTCAACGGTTCGTTTAATTTCGTCAAGTTCACTGAAGTCGATGTGTGGGTCAATTCCCTGGCTGAAAAGGTTCAAGCCCAGGGTAATCAGGTCAACGTTGCCGGTGCGCTCCCCATTGCCAAATAGGCAACCCTCGATGCGATCAGCGCCGGCAAGATAACCGAGCTCGGCCGCTGCGACAGCAGTGCCGCGGTCGTTGTGCGGGTGAAGCGAAATAAGGATGCTGTCGCGACGTGCAATGTTGCGGTGCATCCATTCGATCGAATCGGCGTAGACATTAGGTGTGGCCATTTCGACGGTAGCCGGAAGATTGATGACCATCTGGTGATCAGGCTTTGGGTCGATGATCTCGATGACGGCGTTGCAAACTTCAACCGCATATTCCAACTCGGTGCCGGTGTATGACTCTGGCGAATACTCATAGTAGACATCGGTGTCTGGAATTAAAGACTCCATCGAACGGCACTTACGGGCACCCGCAAGAGCGATATCCATGATGCCCTGCTTGTCCTGGTTGAAAACAACGCGTCGCTGAAGAACGGAAGTCGAGTTATAGAAGTGAACAATCGCCTTCTTGGCACCTTTGAGCGATTCGTAGGTGCGTTCAATGAGAGCGTCACGAGCCTGAGTCAACACCTGAATCGTTACGTCGGCTGGGATGTGGCCGTCTTCAATAAGGATTCGGACGAAATCAAAATCAGTTTGGCTGGCAGAAGGAAAACCGACTTCGATCTCTTTGTAGCCCATCTCCACAAGCAGCTTGAACATCTTGAGCTTGCGCTCGGGGCTCATTGGGTCAATTAGTGCCTGATTGCCGTCGCGCAGATCTACTGCACACCAACGCGGCGCCTCAGTGATGCGCTTGGTTGGCCAAGTGCGATCTGGAAGTTCCACGGCAATCTGCTCGTGAAAAGGAACGTATTTGTGTACCGGCATGCCCGATGGGCGCTGGGTGTTTTTCATGAAAGTTCTTCCTTGATTTGTGTTGGGTCAGCCAGCAGAAGGCTCCGCGACGAGGAGGGCCGGTTTAGGCCTCGTCGCGGCCACTAAGAAGTAGACCGAAGAACACCTTTTCAGGTTAGCACTAGAAGCCGAGCTTGCCCAGCTGTTTAGGGTCACGCTGCCAATCGGATGCAACTTTTACTCGAAGGCCGAGGAACACTTTATGACCGATTAGTTTCTCAATCTCTAGTCGAGAACGCTTGCCAACGTCGATTAGTCGCGAGCCCTTGTGACCGATGATGATGCCCTTTTGACTGTCGCGTTCAACGAAAATGTTCGCATGGATGTCGGTAAGGTTTTGCCCCTTGCGCTTCGACATTTCATCAATGGTCACGGCAATCGAGTGCGGAAGTTCATCGCGCACACCTTCGAGTGCCGCTTCGCGAATGAGCTCGCAAATTCGGTTCTCCAAGGTTTCGTCGGTAACCGCTTCTGGCGGGTAAAGCGCCGGCGACTCGGGCAACAGATCGATGAGAACCTTGGTGAGCACTTCGAGTTGGTCTTCGGCAACGGCTGAAACAGGAACAATCGCACGCCAATCACGCAGCTGTGAGACTGCAACGAGCTGGTCGGCAAGTTGTTCAGGCGAAACCAATTCGCTCTTGGTAATAACTGCTACCAGCTTGGCGCGGCGAAACTCGTTCAACTGTTCGTTGATGAAGTTATCGCCGGGGCCGATTTTTTCATTTGCTGGGATGCAGAAGCCGATCACATCGACATCACCCAGAGTCTGCTCGACAAGGTCGTTCAATCTTTGGCCTAGAAGAGTTCGCGGACGGTGCAGACCTGGAGTATCAACCAGGATGAGTTGCCCAAAGTCACGGTGAACAATGCCACGGATGGCTCTGCGTGTGGTTTGCGGTTTCGCGCTGGTGATCGCGATCTTCTCTCCGACTAGGGCATTGGTGAGTGTTGACTTGCCAACATTCGGCCGCCCCACGAAAGATGCAAAACCTGAACGGTGCTCGGCCATTATTTCTCCTGCTCGATTGAATCGAAGGCAGACTGAATGTCGGCCAAATCTTGTTCCCTTGAAACCAGAACGGTTACCAAGCGCTTTCTGCGACCCTCAATGCGGTCGGCAGTAAAACTAAGACCACTAATGGTGACACGGTCACCGCGCTTCGGAAGCTTTCCAAGCTCCTTGGTCAACAGGCCACCCACGCTGTCGACATCTTCGTCTTCAAGTTCGAGTTCGAAAAGTTCACCGAGTTCAAACAGCGAGAAGCGAGCGTTGACACGTAGCGAACCGTCGTCCAAGTTTTCAACATCTGGGATATCGCGATCATATTCGTCGGAGATTTCACCCACGATTTCTTCGATTACATCCTCCATTGTTGCAAGACCAGCAACACCGCCGTATTCATCAATGATGATTGCGATGTGCCGTGAGCTCAGTTGCATCTCCCGCAGAAGATCGTCAACCGGCTTTGATTCCGGCACAAAAATTGCTGTGCGTGCAACATCCGAGGCAAGTGTTCCAGTCATTTCGCTTGGGGACTCATGTAGCAGTCTGGCAACATCCTTGATGTAAAGCACTCCCCTTACGTCATCGATGTCTTTTCCGATCACGGGAAGGCGAGAGTAGCCACGGGCCAAGAAGATGGTCATCGCCGAAGTAAGGTTGGCTTCAGCCGACACGGTCGCCATGTCGATTCGGGGAACCATGATTTCGCGAACGATTGTCTCGCCAAATTCTTCAACCGAATCGAGCAACTCCTGCTCGAACTCTTCGGGTGCGTCAACCTTTGGCAAAGAAAGGGGCGTGAAAAGAAGGTGAATCGAGTTGATTACCGGCTTAAGAGCTTTCGCCATTCTTCGGCCGAACGCAAGGTGACCTAGTTTGCGGCTGGCAAGCTGCGAGCCAAAAAGTAGCGCAAACATCAACAATGTGGCAATGGTCGCCGACCACCACCATGCAAAACCGAGCGGAGTCATTGCCTCGCCAACCACAACACCGAATATGCCGGTAAGGGTCAGCCGAACGAAGCTAAGCGATTCAGCCTTAGTCGACTCACTTTCATCAACCTCAAGTGCCGCCTTTACAATCGCTGTCACCAGGGTGAGTAGTGCCGCGACAAAAGCCGACCAGAAGGCTACCTGTAACAACTAAGAACCCAGCTCACTGGCATAGTAGGCCTCTAGGATTTCACGCTGCAGCCCAAACATCTCTTTTTCTTCATCTGGTTCGGCGTGATCGAAACCGAGCAGGTGAAGCACTCCATGGGTTGTCAAGAGCAGGATTTCATTGATGGTTTCGTGACCTGCAACCTCAGCCTGGGCGGCAGCCACCTGAGGGCAAACGACGATATCGCCTAGTAAACCAAATGGGGTCAACTGGCCTTCAGAACCAGGGCGAAGTTCATCCATTGGGAAACTGAGAACGTCGGTTGGCCCTGGTTCGTCCATCCACTGAATGTGCAAGACTTCCATTGCCGGCTCATCCACGAAAACAATTGCAAGGTCGGTGTCTGGATGCAGGTGCATGTGATCTAGCGCAAAGGTGGCCAAGGCGAGAACCCTCGATTCATCAACTTCTACGCCGGATTCGTTGTTGATTTCAATGCTCATTTTTCACTCGTTTTCTTGGCAATTCGATTCTGAGCCGCCTGGTTGTCTGATTCTTTTTTCGCCAACTTCGCATCGTCGTGCTTCGAGTAAGCGTCAACAATCTTTGCCACAAGTGTGTGCCGCACCACGTCTTCTGCGGTAAGGGTGGAGAAATGCATGTCTTCGACATCCTTGAGCACCTCGGCTGCAACCTTCAGACCAGAAGTGCCGTTAGGAAGGTCGATCTGAGTAACGTCACCAGTGACAATCATTTTCGAATTGAATCCGAGTCGGGTTAGGAACATCTTCATCTGCTCGGCAGTTGTGTTCTGAGCCTCGTCAAGGATGATAAACGCGTCGTTTAGCGTGCGACCTCGCATATAGGCAAGTGGAGCGACCTCAATGGTTCCAGCGGTCATAAGTTTTGGAATCGACTCTGGGTCAAGCATGTCGTGCAGGGCATCGAATAACGGCCGCAGATAAGGGTCGATTTTGTCGTTGAGAGTTCCAGGAAGGAATCCGAGCTTCTCCCCGGCTTCGACAGCTGGGCGAGTTAGGATAATCCGGCTGATTTCCTTGCGCTGCAGCGCTTGAACGGCCTTAGCCATAGCCAAATAGGTCTTACCGGTACCGGCGGGGCCAATGCCAAACACGATTGTGTTGTTGTCAATGGCATCCACATAGGTCTTCTGGCCGAGTGTCTTTGGGCGAATTGTTTTTCCGCGTGAACTCAAGATGCTCTGGCTAAGCACATCGGCAGGCCGCACATCGCCATTTTCGATCATCTTGGCAGATCTGGTGAAGTCTTGAGGCAGCAGGTCTTGACCGGCTTGAATTAGCTCAATCATCTCTTCGACCAAGTTTTTGGCAGCAGCTACCTGAGCCGTCTTGCCTTTGAGCACCACGCTATTACCGCGCGCGTGAACCTCAACCTCAGGGTAAGTCGATTCGAGAGTCTTCAGGAGACGATCTTCGGTGCCAAATAGGGCAACCATGAGAACGCCTTGCACTTCAATGCGTTGGGTTGATTCTTTATCGGCTGCTTGATTAGGCAAGCTCTCCCCTAGGTGTTCTTGAAGTCAGATGCCCGTGAGCGTGAAAGACGGTCTGCCCTGCTGCAGCGCCCGTGTTGAAAGAAAATCTGAAACTTTCCTCGGCGAATTCGAGAGCAAGCTCACTGCCTAGCTTCATGACCGCGACCAACGATGCTTCGTCGTTGAGAGTGAGTTCCGCCACGTTGGCATAGTGAACCTTTGGAATCACCAAGATGTGCAACGGCTGTCGAGGAGAAACATCCCAGAATGCGATGGCAAGGGCATTTTCACCAACAAGCTTTGCTGGAATTTCTTTACGAGCAATTTTGCAAAAAATGCAGCCATCTTCGGTCATCGAATCCTCCACCATCAGGCTAACCCCACATGCCAAGCTTGGCCTGAATAACCGCGATTGCGGCTACGCCGGCGGTTGAGGTGCGTAGAATCGGCTCACCCAGGTGCACGCGCTTTGCACCGGCTGTCTCGAGCGCCACTAGTTCGTGATCGCTAATTCCGCCTTCGGGGCCGACAACAATCGCTACCGATTTGTGGCCTGCCAAGACATCCAGCGAACCCAAACCAATACCGGCGGTTGGGTCAAGAACCAGAACCAGGTCGTATGAAGCGATGGTGGCTACAAGCTGCTTCGAACTAATTGGCTGCGAAACGACGGGTTCAAAGACCCGCAAAGATTGCTTTGCAGCCTCTGCAACTATTGTCTGCCAGCGCTCCACACTCTTAGCAATCTTTTGCCCTTCCCACTTTGATATGGACCTGTCAGCCTGCCAAGGAACAACCGCCCAGCAGCCAAGCTCGGTCGCGGCCTGAATAGACAACTCATCACGATCACCCTTGGCCAGAGCCTGAATTATCGTTAGACAAATAGCTGGCTGCTCCTCTTGAGTAACCGAGCCAATTGCAACGGTGAGTGAGTTATTGCCAAGTGCCGATACGTTGCCGCGCACCCTTAGCCCCTTGCCATCGGAAAGCTGAATGCCTTCACCAAGGCGCATACGACGAACGTTTACCGCATGCTTTCCCTCCGACCCGCCAAGGGTCACAGCCAAACCGGGGGCAGGTGGAGTCGCAAATTCGGTGCGAAAGAGCGGTTCAACCATCAGCGACGCTTTCCAGCGAAGAAGCCGTGCGAATGCTTGACGAGCTTGATTGAGTCATTCTTGCGAAGCTTGGCCAGCGACCTAAAGATTTCTTTCTGTTTTGAGTCAAGTTTTGTCGGAGTCACAACTTGGAAAGCGATTTTCAAGTCGCCACGGCCTGATGACCGAAGGCGAGTCACTCCCTTGCCTTTTACAGTCAAGACGTCGCCCGTTTGTTGCCCGGATGCCACTTCAATTTCGATTTCACCGTCGAAAGTTTCGATTTTTGCGAAGCCACCTAGAACTGCGTCGTGCAATGGAACCTCAACGGTTGCCGTGAGATCATCGCCCGCGCGACCGAAAACATCGTGGGCTTGAACGGCGATGTCTACGTAAAGGTCACCATTCGGGCCCCCGGCAAAACCAACCTCACCTTGGCCACTGAGTTGTAGGCGCAGGCCATCTTCAACACCAGCTGGCACCGCGAGGTCAATGGTGCGTCTAGCGCGAACTCGGCCTTGGCCACGGCAATCAACACAAGGATCTTGGATAACCTGACCAAAGCCTCGGCAGGCACCGCAAGGCTGTGAGGTCATTACGTTGCCCAGAAGCGAACGAACCTGACGTTGAATCTGGCCAGCTCCACGACAAACGTCGCACACGGTCATGCTTGTGCCAGGGCGGCAGCAGGAACCCTCACAGGTCGCGCAAAGCACTGCGGTGTCTACTTCAATGCTCTTTTCGGCCCCAAAAACAACTTCTTCTAGTGTCATCTCAACGCGCAGCAGTGCATCCTGGCCGCGCTCAGCGCGTGAACGAGGGCCACGCTGGGCTCC
>CANGGK010000033.1 GCA_947453475.1 Microbacteriaceae bacterium | reverse complement strand
GGCGTTCGCTAAGCCTTAGAACTACAAGAAATGCACCTTCCGGTTGGGAGGTGCATTTTCTCATTCACAGGCCCGCATTTTCGTTTTGTTGGGTGTTAGTTTTAGAAAAGAGTGAACGGTGGATTTCATGGGGATTTTGTTCTGGCGCAAACCGCGCACCATAAAGGTCTCTGAGCGTGAGCTCGAACTAATTCGTCTGGCCGAAGCCGAGGCTGCTGGTAATCGCGTTGTCGAACTCGACAGTGATGACAACATGCCGCCGACCGCGCTAAAGCCGCTCATTGCTAAGCGCAACGGCAAGGGTTTCAAGAACCTGACCGTTCAGGGCAATCTCTATGAAACTAACTTCATGGATGACGTGAATCGACGCTTCGCTAGACTAAACGATGTCACTGGTGAGTCTTCTCATAAATCTGGAGCTGAGTAAATGCGCGTCGCCTACGTTGTTTTGTATGTAACCAACCCTGACCAATGTCTGAAGTTTTGGACAGAGAAAGTCGGAATGGTCGAAAAGGGTAGAAAACATGCCGGTGAAATCTCGATCGTGCAGGTCGGTTTTGAAGGTCAAGACTTTGCGCTGGAGTTGGTTCCGCTCGCGCTGATGCAAAACAACCCCGATGGGCTCGACCTGGCAACGCCCTCGATGGCATTTAACGTAGATAACCTTGCTGAAACCAGAGGCACCCTGATCTCAGCAGGTGTGACTGTAAGCCCATTAGCTGACCATGGCGGAATTGAAGCGTTCGCCTTCGAAGACAATGAATCTCGCTGGTTCGCGGTTCTAGGGAACTAGTTAGGCCCAGTCGATTCCATACACAAGGCGAACTTAAAATAAAAAACACCCCGAAGGGTGTTTCTTATTTCGAGTAGGCCCCGTCGGGATCGAACCGACGACCCACGGATTAAAAGTCCGTTGCTCTAACCAACTGAGCTAGAGGCCCATACGTGCAAAGCACGAATAAATAGTTTACCTCCGAGATGGCAGCCTCGGGTAACTAAGTCGATGTTCGTCGGCTTTGGGCTGGCATAATCGAAGAATGCCTAATCTACCTACCGAACTTCGCCCACTCGAAGAGTTGCGCGAACGCCACAGCTCAAAATGGCGCCGCTATAACCGCGACGTTTTGCCGATGCACGTGGCCGAGATGGATTACGAGATTGCTCCAACAATCAAGGCGCTCATCATTGACATGGTCACCCGCTCAGACCTTGGCTACCTTGGTCCGGTGCCTGAGGTCGGTGAAGCCTTCTCTGGTTTCGCGAAGCGCCACTGGAATTGGGCTGTCGCCCCGACAGACGTTCGCCTAGCCACCGATGTCGGTGTTGGAGCTGTAGAAATTCTTCGTGCTGCCGGCAAGGCGGGCGACAAAGTCGTCATCAACACTCCGGTTTATCACGCCTTCTTCGATTGGATCAAAGAAGTCGGCATGGACTACGTTGATGCGCCACTCATCCGTGAAAAAGTCGGTGGCCCAACCGAAGAAGAGCCAGACTCGTTTGAGAAGCCGGTAACAGTTTGGCGCCTCGACCTCGCAGCCATTGAGAAGGCCTTCAAGGCTGGTGCCAAGTTCTTCCTAATGTGTAACCCTCAGAACCCGGTTGGCCGCATGCACACCGCTAGCGAGCTTCGTCAGGTGGCCACACTGGCCGCTAAGTACGGCGTGCTCGTGATCAGCGATGAAATCCACGCACCGATGGCCTACCCCGGCGAAACCTTCACCCCGTACCTTTCGGTTTCTGAGGATGCCAAGGCAACCGGTGTGGTCATAACCGCCGCGAGCAAGACCTTCAACTTGGCCGGCCTCAAGGCGTCGATAATTGTGACTCAGAGTGATGAGGTGCGTGCGAAATTGGCTGCGATGCCTGAAGCGATGCACTGGCGTTCTTCGCTTATTGGTGCTTTCGCAATGGTCGAGGCTTTCGAGAATGGTGACGCTTGGCTCAAGGGCACCATGATGACCCTGGCCGACTCTCGCAGGTTGCTGGCTGCCGAAATCGCCGAGAAGTTGCCCACCGTCGACTTTCACCTGCCTGAGAACGGTTACCTTGCCTGGCTTGACCTGAGTTCACTGAACCTCGGTGACAACCCGGCAGCGCTTCTTCTCTTGAAAGAGAAGGTTGCGTTCGTTCCAGGTGACGATCACGGTGAGGCGTTTGGTCAGTTCGTTCGAATCAACTTTGCCTGCCGCCCAGCGAGCATCCGTGCCTCAATCGACAAGATTGCCAATCAGGCAGCCAAAGCCGCGCGGAAATAAGCCGCCAATGAAAAAGCCCACCGTAACGTCGGTGGGCTTTTTCATGTAATCCTTAGCTCTGTAGAGCCTGCTTCAGGTCGTGAATCAAATCATCCGGGTGCTCTAAGCCAACCGAAAGTCTCATCAGGTTCTCGGTAATGCCCATCGAAGCCTGCACATCTGGGGTGAGTCGACGGTGTGTAGTCGAGGCTGGGTGAGTGATCAAAGACTTGCTGTCGCCGAGGTTGTTCGAAATGTCGATGACCTTGAGCGCATTCATGAACTTGAAAGCCGCGGCCTTGTCTCCATCGATAGCGAAAGCAACAGTCGAACCGCCGCCGCCCATCTGCTTCTTCGCCAGTGCATAGCCCTTGTGCGATTTGAGCATTGGGTACGAAACCAGCTTGATGCCCTTGTGCTTAGCCAAGAACTCAGCAACCTTCAAGGCGCTTTCGTTCATGCGTTCAACACGCATGGTCATTGTCTCGAGTGACTTCAGCAGCACCCACGCGTTGAACGCGCTCATCGATGGGCCGGTGTGGCGCGCGAAAGGCATGACCTTGGTCTTGATGTATTCACGCGAACCAAGGATGGCTCCGCCCAGCACACGCCCCTGGCCATCGATGTGTTTGGTGGCCGAATACATAACGACGTCAGCACCAAGCTCGAGCGGCTTCTGCATGACCGGTGAAGCCATAACGTTGTCTACAATCACGGTGGCGCCAACCTTGTGAGCCAGCTTGCTCACCATGGCAATGTCGACAATCTCCATTAGCGGGTTCGACGGTGACTCGATGAAAACAACCTTGGTTGGCTTGGTCAGGGCCTTGGCCCAATCCTTTTCATCCGTGCCCTCGACAAGCTCGAAGGTGACGCCCCATGAAGGCAAAATTTCGGTGAGCACTACATAGCAAGAGCTAAACATCGATGCCGAAGCAACAACGTGGTCGCCCTGCTTGACCAAGCAAGCAACTGAAGCGAACATTGCCGACATTCCCGAGCTGGTTGCGAAGCAAGCCTCGGCGCCTTCGATTGCGGCTAGGCGGTCTTCAAACATCGCCACGGTCGGGTTCGAGAAGCGGCTGTAGAGGTGGTGTTCGGTCTCTTCTTTGAATGACGACTCGGCCTGCTCAGCAGAGTCATAGGTGAAACCTGAGTTTAGGTAAAGAGCTTCGCCAGTCTCGCCGAACCCGCTGCGAGCTAGACCACCGCGCACGGCGACGGTGTCGGTGTGCAGATCCCAGTCAGGAAGCTGAGCTTCGGCTGAATCTGAATACCCCCATGGGCGAGTTCTCTTGGTCATTACTCGATTATATCGGCAACGCGAAGTTTTCTACTCGGCCATTCCACGAGGAGCATCGCGGCGATCATGATGATTCCGCCGATGATGGTCTTTAGTTGCAGTACTTCTTGGCCCACAGCTACCGAGATTGCGGCTGCAAATACCACTTCGCTGGTCAGGATAATTGCCACCCGCGAGGCATCCATGTGCCCCTGAGCCCAGGTCTGCACAAAGAATGCAACTGCAGTTGCAAAAAGGGCGGTAAACAGAATCGCGAACCAGCCGGCAAAATCAACCGGTGCCTGGATGCCTTCTGGGATAGCGCCAATCCAGCTAACCGCGGCCACTACGCCAAGTTGAACCACGGTGAGCGCATACGCGTTGAGCCCCTTGCTCCAGGCTCCGAGCCCAATGATGTGTGCAGCGAAGAGAAGCGCGCAAAGGATGACCCAGATTTGGCCAACCTCAATTGAGACACCGGTAATTGAAATCAAAGCCAAGCCAACCGTTGCCAGGGCTACACCCCAAATGACCTTGGCACCCGCCTTTTGCTTGAGAATAAGCCAGCCGAGCACTGGGGTGACCACAACGTAAAGGCCGGTGATGAAGCCGGTGATTGCGGCCGTGGACATCGATAGACCGATGGTTTGCGTGATGTAACCGCCGCCAAGCAAAAGGCCAAGCACAATGCCCTTTTTGAGAATCTCGCTATTTATTGCCTTCAAAACCCGTGGTCGAGCGGCAATCATGATCAGGGTTGCAATGGTGAAACGGAATGCCAAGAAGTCGAACAGCGGTTGTCGTTCGATAGCGTCTTTCATCAAAACGAAGGCTGCACCCCACACTGCGGCCACCGAAATCAGGGCAATGGCGGCCCAGTAGTTGCGTTTCATCCAGCCAGTCTAGCTAGATGCACTCGAACAGCGACCGTTAGCGTCGCCCGGTGGCTACTGATTTTGCCATGGATGGAAAAACCAATCCGTGCATCGGCCAAACCGACCACCAATAGGCGTGACCAAGTAGGCCCTTTGGTGCATAGATGGCGCGTTGAGTCACCGTGCAACCGCCTTCTGGTTTAGCGGCAACCTTGAACTCTAGCCAGGCGAGCCCGGGCATTCTCATCTCGGCACGAAGGCGCAACAGGGTTGGACGCTCAAGAGCCTCTACCCGCCAAAAATCGAGTGCATCGCCAACTAGCAAGGTGTTTGGGTCGCGGCGACCGCGACGAAGCCCTGCTCCACCGATTAGTTTGTCGGCCAAGCCGCGCAGGCGCCAAGCCCAAGTAGCGGTGGAATAACCGTTGTCGCCACCGATGGCTTCGATGCGAGCCCAAACGGTTTCGATCGAATCTTTTGACTCGACCACGCGAACATCGGTGTAGAGCGAACCGCCGGCCCAGTTTGGGTCGGTCGGCAGCGGCTCAGACGGTGACCCAGGAAAAGACGCGTTCGTCCACCGAGTTTCAACGCGCGCATCTTTGATCTTGGTCAACGCCAACTTCACAGCCTTGCTGAAAGGCGTGAGCCCACCCGCTGGGTCTGGAATCAGAGCCTTTATCGAATCGTCTCGGGCGACCACCTCGTTCTTGAGGCTAGCCACCAAACGCCGAGCAAGGGTATAGGGCACCGGCGTGACAAGGCCAACCCAGCCGCTCGATAGCCGTGGCGTCAGCACCGGCACCGGAATAATGATTCGCTTGCGAAGCCCGGCAGCCTCGGCGTACTTCTCCATCATTTGTTTGTAGGTGTAAATCTCTGGACCACCGATGTCGAATGCGCCGGTGACACTCGGGTCAATCGCTGCTGCACCAACTAGGTAGCGCAGTACATCGCGCACAGCGATTGGTTGAATGCGCACATTTACCCACTTTGGAACGGTCATGATCGGCAAACGTTCTGTCAAGTAGCGCAACATTTCGAATGAAGCAGAGCCCGAGCCGATAACCACGGCAGCGCGAAGTTCGATGGTTGGAATACCCGATGCCCGAAGAATTTCACCGGTGTCTGCTCGAGATTGCATGTGCGGCGAGAGTTCTTCGGTAGGCGCAATGATGCCGCCAAGATAAACGATGCGGCCCACGCCGGTAGCCTTCGAGCAGCTCACAAAGCGTTCGGCAAGTTCGCGTTCTTTTACTTCGAAGTCATCTTTCGACATGAGTGCGTGCAACAGGTAATAGGCAACATCTACACCCTGCATTGCCTGGGTTAGCGCGAAGTCGTCGTTTGCGTCACCCTCAGCCACTTCAACGCGGTTGATCCATGGATGGTCTTTTAGGCGCTCAGGGTTACGGGCAAGCACACGAACTCGATAACCGTGATTTAGGAGCTCGACTACCAATCGGCCACCGATGTATCCGGTGGCTCCCGTGACTAAACACAGGGCAGGCAAGCCGGCTCGGTTTTTGAGTACCGGCAGACCTGCGCTGAGTAATTCGCTCATAAGTCAGTCAAGAACTTACTTAGACGCTTTGTTCCCAGCGTTGCCCTTAGGAGTTGGCTTCTTGGCGATCGATTTGGCTTTCGCAGGCGCCTTTACGTTCGCTGCAACTTTCACCTTGGCCGGGAGTGGCTCGGCCGGAGCATAGGTTTCGATAGCCACGATGCTGCGTTTCTTGCCCTTGGTGCTGGCGGTCAGATGCACCACGGTCATGTGTGCTGGAGCTAATGCTGCCGATTCAGCAAGCACTGGTTTGTGATGCTCGTTGCCATACTCGGCAAGCGCCTCAAGGATGGTCGGCAAGGCAGGTCGGTGCGAGCAAATCACTGCAGGGCTGCCGTCGGTCACTAGATCGTGAACAACTTTTAGGGTTCTGCGTGGCCCAGTCTTGTTACCAAACTCGCTGAGCTGGTGACGCTCAATAAGTTTCATCTTTTTGTTTTTGGCAAAGGGTTCTAGCGTGGTTCGACAGCGAACCCAAGAGCTAGTGACAAGCCGCTTCGGTGCAAATGCATTAAGCAGTGGCACCAGCTGCTTGGCTTCAACATGGCCCAGGTCGAGCAGAGGTCGGTGGCCATCATCGAGACCCTTGCCGCCTTTCCAGTCGGTGCGCGGGGTAGCGGTTGCGTGGCGCAAAACGATTACCGGCTTGGTGCGAAGGTGCCCCAATGCGTGCAGATCAAGCGCTCGATCGAGAACCTCCCGGTCGAAATCATAGGTAAGTAAGCCGCGAACTTCTTCGGGTGTCTTCCATTCGACTTTCGCCACTTCTTCAGATGGTTTGAAAGTAGAGCCCGCCAGGGCAGAATCGGTGACGCGAGCGGCCCAGTAGTGAACCTCTTTTGGCACGTTGTCGCCCACTGTGTAGTGAACAATTTTTAGGCGAACACCGAGTTTGATCTTGAGCCCGGTTTCTTCGCGAATCTCGCGAACCGCCGTCTGAGGCAGGTTTTCACCCGGGTCTTGCTTGCCCTTCGGGAAGCTCCAGTCGTCGTAGCGTGCTCGATGAATGACGGCAACAAGTAACTTGCCATTTACTTCACGCCAAAGAAGAGCCCCAGCGGCATAAATGGTCATGCGCTGCGAGAGTTTCGCTTTGCATAGACATCAAACATGGTCTTGTCTTGCACATCAATTAGCGGCTTGCCATTTGCGTCGTATTGGTGGCGCACCCAGGCGCCATCCGAGCCAAGGTGCCAGGTGGCAGCTGCATCAGACATGGCCAACTCAAACAGGGCCTTCATTTCACGGATGTGATCTGGCTGCGAAAGTCGCACGAGGGCTTCGACGCGACGGTCGAGGTTGCGGTGCATCATGTCGGCCGAGCCGATGAATACGGCAGGGTCGCCGCCGCCCGCGAACGAGAAGATTCTCGAGTGCTCTAGGTAGCGACCCAGAACCGAGCGAACTCGGATGTTTTCGCTAAGCCCAGGAACCCCAGGCCGAAGTGAGCACATGCCGCGAACCAAGACTTCAACGGTCACACCGGCGTTCGATGCTCGATAAAGCGAGTCGATGATCTCTTCATCAACCAGCGAGTTCATCTTCAGGCTGATGTGGGCATCCTTGCCAGCCTTTTTGAAATCAATTTCGCGTTCGATGCGCTCGGTCAAACCCTCGCGAACACCGTTTGGCGAAACTAGCAGGGTCTTGAAGGTGGCTTCAGGCGCGTAACCCGAAAGCTGGTTGAAGAGCTTGGTCAGGTCTTCGCCAACCGCTTCACGAGAGGTCAAAATTCCATAGTCCTCATAGAAGCGGGCGGTCTTCGGGTTGTAGTTACCTGTTCCGATGTGGCAGTAACGTCGAAGCTGGTTGCCTTCTTGGCGAATTACCAGAGCGAGCTTGCAGTGGGTCTTCAAACCGACGATTCCATAAACCACGTGAACGCCAGCCTGCTCGAGCTTGCGAGCCCAGGCAATGTTGTTTTGCTCATCAAATCTGGCCTTGATTTCAACCAGCGCAAGAACCTGCTTGCCGGCCTCTGCGGCGGCAATCAGTGCGTCAACAATCGGCGAGTCACCCGAGGTGCGATAAAGGGTTTGTTTGATCGCCAAAACCTTAGGGTCGGCAGCTGCCTCTTCAACAAAGGCCTGCACGCTGGTGGCAAATGATTCGTATGGGTGGTGCAGCAAAATGTCGCGCTGACGCATGGCGTTGAAAATGCTGATGGTGTCATCTTCAACCGGCTTCAAGAATCTGTTGGTGATCACCTGGTGTGGCGGAAAGTGCAGCTCTGGGCGCTTGATGCCCGAGATTTCGAAAAGCCCGGTTAGGTCAAGCGGCGAAGGCAAGTGATAGACGTCTTCATCATTGATGTCGAGTTCTCGGATGAGCAGCTCGAGCACCTGAGGGTTAATGTCATTCGCTACCTCAAGGCGCACCGGCGGGCCAAAGCGGCGACGCAAGAGCTCCTTTTCGAGAGCGACCAGAAGGTTCTCGCCTTCATCCTCGTCGACTTCTAGGTCTTCATTGCGGGTCACACGGAAGGTGTGCTGCTGCAGAACCTCCATGCCCGGGAAAAGCTGGCCGAGGAACTCGCCGATAATGTCTTCGAGCGGCACGAAACGAACGTCATGGATGCCGGTGTTGCCGGGGATTCGCACAAAGCGAGGAAGCAGCGGCGGAACCTTTACGCGGGCAAAGTGCTCTTTGCCGGTGGTCTTATTTCGGATGACCACGGCGAGGTTCAGCGAAAGACCCGAGATGTATGGAAAAGGGTGTGCCGGGTCAACGGCAAGGGGAGTGAGCACCGGGAAAATTTGGTTCTGAAAGTAGTCGCTAAGTGACGCCTTCTCAGAGTCTTCAAGAGCTGCCCAACGAACGAGCTTGATGCCCTTTTCTTTTAGCTGCGGCTTGATGTCGTCGATGAAGGTCTTGGCGTGACGCTCTTGCAAGCGGTGACCTTCTTGACTGATCTGGGTTAGAACGTCTTGCGGTGAAAGACCAGACGGTGAAGTAACGGCCAGGCCGGTTGCAATCCTGCGCTTTAGGCCGGCAACTCGAACCATGAAGAACTCATCCAGGTTCGAAGCAAAAATCGCCAAGAAGTTGACACGTTCGAGTAGGTAAAGGTTTGGGTCTTCGGCCATCTCAAGCACACGCTGATTGAATGCAAGCCAACTAAGCTCGCGATCCAAGAAGCGGTCGGCGTCAAAGTTATCTACCGACGCAGGTAGGTTGATGGCCATTGTTTCTTCAGAAGACATAGAGCAATCTTGGCACGGCAAAGTTGCCGAAAGGTAAATCTTTGGCGAAGTCGCTAGTAGTTGGCTTCGCTGAATTCGTTGTCTGGTTCGGTGTTGAATCGATAGCCCACGTTTCGCACCGTGCCAATCAACGAGTCGAGTTCTTCAAGCTTGGCGCGTAGGCGTCGAATGTGAACGTCGACGGTGCGAGTGCCGCCAAAGTAGTCGTAGCCCCAAACCTCGCTGAGCAACTGCTCTCGGGTAAACACGCGGCCGGGGTGCTGTGCCAAGAATCGCAGCAGCTCAAACTCTTTAAAAGTGAGGTCGAGGGTTCGGCCGCTTACCTTCGCCGAGTAACTCGCTTCGTCGATAACCACACCAGAGGCATGAATCTTCTCAGAGCGCTCAGATTCGAGGTTGCGCGAGAGAGCGAGGCGAATGCGGGCATCGATTTCGGCTGGCCCAGCAGTTTCAAGGATGATGTCGGTGGCTTTCCACTCGGCATTTATGGCGGCTAGCCCACCTTCGGTAACAATCAAAATCAATGGGGCAGATAGGCCGGTGGTGTGCAGAATCTTGGCTAAAGATTTGGCCCCGGCGAGATCGCGGCGAGCATCCAAGAAAATGAGGTCGGCTGCGGGGGCGTTAACCAGGCTTGCTGGCTCTGCGGGAATCTGGCGAACTCGGTGGCTCAAGAGCCCAAGCGCGGGCATAACTTGTTGCTCTGCCGAGGCAGACAAAACAAGTAGTTGCGCCATAACGTGTCTCCGAATCGCTTAGCTAAGTCTAACCGTTCATTCATGCGCCCGTAAGGCATGATTAATAGGTGAGTAAGAGTTGGGTTCGCGTCGTCGCGATATGGTTAGTGGTGACTCTGCTCGCGCTCGCCGCAATGCAGAACGCCGAGTCAGAGCAGGCTTTCGTCTGGTTCGGTGCAATCCTTGCCGGCTCAATCGCTTCGGTTTCCATTTTTCACCTGATCAAAGCAGCCCCGGCAGGCTTCGTTCGAGAGCTAATTTATGCTGGTGGCGGAAGTTACCTGATTCTTGCTCTGGCAAGTCTTTTCGTTTTCTTGAAGGGATAAACTTTAAACATGTTGCTTGCACTCGAAATCTTCTTCACAGGCCTACTCGTCTTGGCTGGCCTCGCAATCGCGGGCGTATCTGTTCTAGTTCTTTACAAGCTATTCAAGGGTCAGAAATAGTTGTTCGTCTTACCCGAGGGGCTGCCGCTTGAGCTAACCCCCTTTGCCTTTCTTATCGGCAAGTGGGAGGGCACCGGCATCATCAGTTTTAAAGACAATGACTCGGATGACGCCCCGACTGACCACGAATTCAGACAGCGCGTGGAATTCGCGCACGACGGCAGCAATGCCATCACCTACGTTTCTTCTGCCGAACTAATCGGTGACCCTTCAACTGCATTGCCAAGCGAAATCGGCTACTGGCGACTAGCTCGAAAATCAGAGCCTGCCGATCACGGACCAGGCTTGCTGCCAGGTGTTGGCGAACCTAGCCTCAAATCTCACGAAGACCTCGAATTGCTTCGCAACAAAGAGGGCGGCTTCGACATCCAAGTTTCAACCTTGCACCCGGGCGGCGTCGCCGAGCTTTACAACGGTGTCATCAAGGGCGCTCGCATCGACTTGGCCTCGGTTTCAGGTGCGGCTTTCGAGACTGCAAAGACCTACCGTCACTCGACTCGCCTTTACGGCTTGGTTGAGAATGCCCTGCTCTGGGTGTGGGAGATTGCTTTGCCTGGTGGCGAGCTCAAGCCACACGCGTCGGCACGCCTCGAACGAGTCGAATAGTCATGGCCGGTGAGGTTAAGGGCAGTTTCGCTAACCCACTCATTGAACAGCGAAAGCTCTCAGAAGGCACTGCCGCGGTAAATCTCGGCCCGCGAGGAATCATCACCGTCACCGGGCCAGATCGCCTTGACTGGTTGCATTCGCTTCTGAGTCAGAACCTCAAAAACTTAAAGCCCGGCCAAAGTGCAGAGGCGCTCCTACTAGACCCTAATGGGCACATCGAACACGTTATTCACTTCTTGGATGATGGCGAAGCATCCTGGCTAGTAGTCGAGGCCGAGGGGCGCGAATCGCTGCTGAAGTGGCTGAACAAAATGGTTTTCCGTATGAAGGTCGAAATCGCAGATCGCTCAGACGATTTCGCCGTGATCGGCCGATTGGTGCGCGGCGAGAACGCGAAACCAGAGCTTGATCAAGCTGCCTCAGCCAATGGCGTCAGCCTCACCTGGGTTGACCCGTGGCCTGGAGTTGTTACCGGTGGAGTGCGTTATTCGCGCGCCTGGCCGGCAAAATGGCCATGGACCGAAACTCTTGTGGCAATTGAGGATGTTGCCGCGGTTTTCAACGAGTTTGAACCTGCAGGAACAATGGCCTACGACGCGCTGCGCATTGCTGCTCACCGACCACGCCAAGCGGGCGAAGTCGACGACAAAGCCTTGCCTCACGAATTTGACTGGTTGGCAACCGCAGTTCACATGAGCAAGGGCTGCTATCGAGGTCAAGAAACTGTGGCCAAGGTGCATAACCTTGGGCATCCACCTCGCCGACTTACCTTTTTGCACCTTGACGGTTCTGGCCACGCATTGCCCGAAGCGGGTGACGAGATCTTCATCGAGGGCAACGCTAGCTCGCGTGGGCACATAACCTCGGTGGGTCAGCATCACGAGATGGGGCCAATCGCTCTTGCCCTGCTATTCCGAGCGGTTCCAGAGGATGCCGCGCTCACGGTGCGCACTTCACTCGGTGACCTCTCGGCAAACCAAGAAGTTATTGTTCCGCAGAGCGCCGGCAAGGCAAACGACATTCCTAAGATTCCTAAGTTGTTGATGGGCGGCAAGCACTAGTGCGCTGGAGTCTCAACGAATCAGTTCGCCGAGTCATTGAATCTGCGCCGGCGATTATCCAGATTGTTTTGGCCGCCACCGCAAGCTTCGCTTTTTCTCACCTAGTTTTGGGTCACACTAACCCAATCTTTTCGGTGACGGTGGTCATTACGGCCCTCGGTTTCACGCGTGATGCCCGACCAAGACGCATCCTGTCAACGGCAATCGGCATGGTCACCGGCATTGCGCTAAGCGAAGTTCTTTTGCTTCTCATCGGCCAAGGCGTCTGGCAGATGTCGCTAGTTTTGCTAATTGCCCTCACCTCGGCTCGCTTCATCACCGGCTCTGCAGCTTTTGCGCTGACCGTCGGAATTCAGGCGATGCTGGTCTACATCATGCCTGCTCCCGAGGGTGGCGCGTTCATTAGAAGCCTCGATGGCGTGATCGGTGGTGCAACCGCGCTTCTGTTCACCGCAATCATTCCGCGCGACCCGCGAGGTCTTGCCAATAAAGACGCCAACCGTCTTTTCGACATCTTCTTGGATTCACTCGAGGCTCTGAAACTTGCGGTTCGAAATGTCGATGTTGCCGTCGTCGACGAGGCGCTAACTCGCGTGCGACGCTCCCAGCCGCTGGTCGACAACTGGAGAATGTCATTGGATAGCGCCATTGCAATCTCGAGAATCTCGCCATTCCTGCGTAAATATCGCGATGAACTCTCGGGCCAGGTAAGACTCATGCGCGGCATGGATTTGGCCACCAGAAATCTACGAGTCGTGGTCAGGCGCGTCGATTTCTTAGTTCGCGATGGCGTCGCAAGGCCTTATTTGGCCGATCTGTTCGAGCAAATTTCGGCGGCATCCGAGGTTTTGTTGGCCGGCTTGGAAAGCTCGGATAGCCTTCGCGAGGCGCAAGAGCTTTTCATCGAAATCATTCACCAACTTGACCCGAGGAAGTTTGGCATTGCCGACCAAATTCGCGAGGCAAGTGTGTTGCTTCTACTGCGTCCGCTCTTGGTCGATCTTTTGTGCGCCAGTGGCATGACCGAAGACGACGCGCGGGCCGAATTGCCTGTTATTTAGGCATTTTTCAGCTGTCGCACGTGACCAGTTCGTTAGAGGTAATTCACCTTCCGTTAACCTTTCAAAAAGGTTCTAGACACATCCGCCTTCGAGGATTGACACTATGAGTGTGAATGCCGATTCAAACACTGTGGAAAGACGCAAATTAGCTAGCAAGCCTTTTGCAAAGTCTGACCGCATTTTCTTTGCAGTCGCCCGCGGGGCCGCATACTCTTCATTCGTAATCATTGCCCTGATCTTGATCTTCTTGGTCGGTAAGGCGCTACCTGCTCTTCAAACGCAAGGTCTCATCGATTTCGCTTTCGGTTCGACCTGGAACTCGGCCGCGACACCTGAAAAATTCCAGCTCGGCCCAATGCTCTGGGGGTCAATCCTCATTTCGATAATCGGCGTGGTCATCGCCGTTCCGCTGGCCATTTCGATTGCCTACTTCATTGAATTCATGGCGCCAAAGACTCTGGCTAAGGCTGTAACCACGATTGTTGACCTCCTAGCCGCAATCCCTTCGATTGTTCTCGGTCTCTGGGGTGCGTTCGTATTCTCTCCAATCGCCGCGGGTTGGGCCAAGATGTTGAACCAATCGCTCGGTTGGGTTCCAATCTTTGACAACCCGGAGCAAAACTTCCTCCGCAGCCCTTTTATCGCAGGAATCGTCGTTGCGGTAATGATCGTCCCAATCATCGCTTCGATTACCCGCGAAATTTTCAGCCAGATGGACAGAGACATCATCAATGCCTCACTTGCCCTTGGTGGAAACCGCGAGTCGACCTTCCGCCGCGTGATTTTGCCTACCGCATCTAGCGGTGTCATCGGTGGTGTGCTTCTCGGTCTAGGCCGTGCACTCGGTGAAACCGTCGCGGTGCTCTACGTTTTGAACATCAGCTTTGACATCAACTGGGGCAGCATTCTTCAGGCCAAGGGTGGTTCGGTGGCATCGATGATCATCTCGAAGTTCGGTGAAGCCAACCCGAGCGAAATTAGCGCACTGATGGCGGCCGGTCTGGTGCTGTTCATCTTCACCCTGATTATCAACTCAATTGCTTCTTACATCGTCGCGAAGGCTCAGCCATGGAAAAAGTAATCGATCTAACTCCGGTTGCTCGCCCAAAGACTTCGCAGCCATGGGCCAAAAAGTCACCAAAGTTTCTCGGCTCGGTAGCACTTTCGGCAATCATCCCTGCTGCAATCACACTCGGTTTCATTGCGCTAGCCGGCATGGATTTCATGGCTGCCCTAATCGTTGTATTTCTGCCGATTCAGATAATCGCTGCTGCCCTGGTTGGAGCGACTGTTTACGGTCGCCGCGGCATCCTTGAAAGCCTTTTGGTGGTTGCAACCATTTTCTTCAGCTCGTTTGTGTTCGTGCTGCTTGGTTCGGTGCTGTGGTCGGTCATCAGCAATGGCGCCGCGGCGATTAGCCCGAGCTTCATTTTTCAGAACAACTACTACATTCAACCAACCACCGCACTCGGTTACGGTGGCGTGGGGCACGCCATCCTTGGCAGCCTGTTGATTGTTGGATTGTCGACGATCGTGACCGTTCCGCTAGGCCTGGCTACCGCCGTCTACCTAACCGAAACTCAGGGCAAGAGCAAGGGCATCATCCGCACGCTGCTTCAAGCGATGGCTGGTCTGCCATCGGTGGTTTCGGGTCTGTTTATTTATGCAATGTTTATCGCCTCTGGAATCACCACTTACGCGGGCTGGACGGGATCACTCGCGCTGATTCCACTCATGCTTCCGACCGTGGCCCGTGTTACCGAAGAAGCACTTCGTCTGGTTCCAGCAGAACTTCGCAATGGAGCACTAGCTCTCGGCGCCCCAGCGTGGCGTGCGTTCGTGCAGGTAACCCTGCCGGCGGCTAAATCCGGAATCGTTACAGCTGTTCTTCTCGGAGTTGCCCGCGTTATCGGCGAGACCGCACCCTTGGTGCTAACCACTTTCGCGGCCGACCGTACCAATCTAAATATCTTCAGCGGCCAAATGGGTTCACTCCCTACCTACCTCTTTGGTTACATCGCTTTCGGCTTCGATGAATCGATCAAACGAGCTTGGGGTGCCGCGCTGGTAATCCTCATCATTGTCGCCATTCTCTTCATTTCGGCTCGAGTGGCATCACGCACTCGCACCAAGGCAAGAAAGTAAAGGAAACCATGTCTAACCTCAGCTACCACCTTCGTGCCGAAGATGTGAACGTTTGGTTTGGGGAGCGTCACGTTCTCAAGGATGTAAACCTCGCCTTTCCGAGCAACCAAGTGACAGCGCTAATCGGCCCTTCGGGATGCGGTAAGTCAACCTTCATCCGCACTCTCAACCGCATGCACGAGCTGATTCCTTCGGCTGGTTTCGGCGGCAAGGTGCTTCTAGACGATGAAGACATCTATGGTGACGGAGTCGACCCAGTTAAGGTTCGCCTCAAGGTGGGCATGGTTTTTCAGAAGCCAAACCCTTTCCCAACCATGTCGATTCAAGAGAACGTGCTTTCTGGCCTCAAGCTTTCTGGCCGTCGCAACTCAAACACCGAAGAGCTGGTCGAAACTTCACTTCGACGTGCGTCAATCTGGAACGAAGTAAAAGATCGCCTAAATGACCCTGCTCTTTCGCTTTCAGGTGGCCAACAGCAACGCCTTTGCATCGCGCGTTCGCTGGCGATGGGCCCAGAAGTTCTTCTCATGGATGAGCCTTGTTCAGCACTAGACCCAGGCTCAACTCGTCGCGTTGAAGAGACCATTCTCGAGCTCGCACCAGAAATGACAATTGTCA
>CANGGK010000032.1 GCA_947453475.1 Microbacteriaceae bacterium | reverse complement strand
TCGTTGTTCTTCTTGATTTCGTAAGCCAGACGGCGACGGCCCCAGATGTCAACGTTGTCTACAGTGCCTTCAGCATTGCGGATTACGTTTAGGAACTTATCTAGGGATGGAGCGACGGTGCGTTCTTCGATAGTAGGGTCGAGGATCACCATTAGCTCGTACTTATGCATAACTAACCCACCTCCTTTGGACTAGAGCGGCCACGGACTTTCCGTGACAGGAGGGTCTTGCATAGTTGACCGCACAATGTGCGATCGGTTTTGTTGCAGATTGCGAGACAGGGCTCGCGCACAACCTCTCTAGCCTACCGGCTTTGCCACCAGTCAAGCAAGCGTTTTTTCGCTTCTTCTGGGCCGAGTGGCCCCTCTTCGAGACGCAACTCCATTAAGAACTTGTATGCCTCACCCACCTCACGCGAAGGTTTGAGTTCGAGGATGGCCATAATCTCTTCACCGCTGAGGTCAGGGCGAAGGGCATTGAGCTCTTCTTCTTCCATGATCTTCACGATTCGCTGTTCCAAATCGTCGTAAGCGTGCGATAGACGATCGGCCTTGCGCTTGTTACGCGTGGTGACATCGGCTCGAGTTAGGGCGTGCAAACGCAACAGCTGGTCGCCGGCATCGCGAACATAGCGGCGAATAGCCGAGTCGGTCCAAGCCTGGTCGCTGTAACCAAAGAAACGCAGGTGAAGTTCGATAAGTCGTGAAACGGCCTTGATGCTGTCGTTGTCAAACTTCAAGGCCTTCATGCGCTTGGTCGCTAGCTTGGCACCCACTAAATCGTGGTGATAGAACGAGACGCCACCACCTGGCTCTAGTCTTCGGGTGGCCGGCTTGCCACAGTCGTGCAAAAGTGCTGCAAACCGAAGCACGAAATCGCCCTCTAGTTCGTAATCCTTTTCATAATCGATTGCCTGCTCGACCACGGTCAGGGTGTGCTCGTAGACATCCTTGTGGTGGTGGTGTTCGTCGGTTTCGAGCTTTAGAGCCGGCAATTCGGGCAGAACATGTTCGGCCAAACCGCTGTGAACCAGTGCTTCGAGACCGAGGCGCGGGTTCTTGCCAAGCATCAGCTTGACGAATTCGGCTTGCACCCGCTCTGCGCTAATGATGTTGATGCGATCAGCCATAGCCGTCATCGCCTCGAAGGTCGCCGGTTCGATTTCGAAACCGAGCTGCGATGCAAAGCGAGCACCGCGCATCATACGAAGCGGGTCATCACTGAAGGAGTCTTCGGGCTTGCCAGGGGTTCGCAGCACACCATCGAGTAGGTCTCTCAACCCCTGAAAGGGGTCGACAAAAATTTTCTCGGGCAACCTAAGTGCCATCGAGTTAACCGTGAAGTCTCGGCGGAAAAGATCTTCGTTTAGATCATTGCCAAAGGCTACCTGCGGCTTTCGACTATCGGCGTCATACTTATCGGCCCGGTAAGTTGTGATTTCCACGGTGTCGTCGCCCATGCGAGCTCCGATGGTTCCGAAGTCGCGGCCAATATCCCAGTGGGCATCGACGTGCGGTTTGAGAATTGCGAGGGTTTCATCCGGGGTTGCCGAGGTAGTGAAGTCTAGGTCAGGTGATTTTCGACCTAAGAATGCGTCACGCACGGGGCCGCCAACCAACGAAAGTTCGTGGCCTGCTTCGGTAAAGATGCGCCCAAGGGTGACAAAAAGCGGCGAATCGGTGATTCGCTCGAGATTCGCTAGTGCTTCGGCCGTGGTTTGCATCCCCTCAATCGTGCCACAGTTGCCGTGATCCAGTTAGTTTTCAGTGTTCTCTAAGGCACAAAGGTTTAGAGTTGCCTTTATGAATGCAAAGCGGCCTAACCGCCACCTCACACGGGTCGAAGAGACCTCGTCGGGTGGGTTTGTGTTGGCTGCTGACGGTAGCTCTCGTGTTGCCCTTATCGGCCGACTAAATCGTGCCGGTCGCATCGACTGGTGCGTTCCAAAGGGTCACCCAGAGGGCGAAGAAAATCTAGAGCAGGCTGCGGTTCGCGAAATTGCCGAGGAGACCGGGCTTGAGGCCGAAATTATCGTCAGCCTCGGCGACATTCACTATGAATTTTCGGCTGGAAACAAGCTGATTTCGAAGACGGTACACCACTTCTTGATGCGCCAGACCGGCGGAGACTTGACCGTCGAAAATGACCCTCAGCACGAGGCAGTTGACGTTCAGTGGTTTGAAATCGACAACCTAGACACCACCTTGGCCCATGAAAATGAACGCCGGATGGGCCGGGGAGTTCAGGAATGGCTGGCTCGCCAGTGAACCTGAAAAATATCCTGCGCAAGGCGGCGGTTATTACCGCAACAGCGGCGTTAGCCGCTTCGATTTTTTCACCGGGTTCCGCCTCGGCTGCAACTAAGCTTCCAGCCGACCTGCCAACCGACATTCCAAGCATTCACATCGTGCCTGGCTCAGTCATCAACCTGGTTTCCAGCGCTTCAAAGGTTCCGGTTCGCATTCAAAACGATTTCGATTCGGAAATTCGCGTTCAAGTGCACATGCTGCCGAGCAACCCTCGGGTGGTTGTGCCAAATTCGGTTGAAGTTGTAGTTCCGGCTGATTCGGGCATCAATGCCCAAGTGCCTGTGCAGGCCATCGGCAATGGCAAGGTGTTCTTGATTGTCTGGTTGACCACATTCTCTGGTCTGCGATTGACCGAAAATGCTCACCTTCAGATGAATGTGAATGCCGGCATCGAAACCGCAATGCTGATTGTCTTTGGTGTTGTGGTGTTTGGCCTCGGCACGGTGGGTGTGCTTCGAACCCGACGCAAGCTGCGCCGCAAGGCTCGCCTCGAAGCAGCAAACGAAAGTCTTTCTGCCTCCGGAGAGGCACTGCAGTCGTGAGCGTCGCCAAGTCATCCATGTTGATGGCCAGCGGCACGATTATTTCTCGTGTACTTGGTTTTGTTCGCGCAATCATTCTGGCCGCCGCGATTGGTGTCACGACCAACGCCGCAGATGCCTTCGGAGTCGCAAACCAACTGCCAAACAACGTTTACGCAATCATCGTCGGCGGCGTTCTAAACGCCGTGCTGGTTCCCCAAATCGTCAAGGCTCGCGCCCACAACGATGGGGGCAAGGGCTACGTCGATCGACTACTCACCTTCATCCTGAGCATCTTCTTCGTGGTTTCAGTGGTTTCTACCGTGGCCGCACCGTTCTTGGTGGCGCTTTACACCAAGGATTGGTCTGGCCCTCAGCTGGCCTTAGCCACAGCATTCGCCTACTGGTGCCTGCCACAACTGTTCTTCTACGGCCTTTACTCGCTGCTAGGCGAGGTTTTGAATGCCAGAAGCGCCTTCGGCCCATTCATGTGGGCGCCGGTGCTCAATAACATCGTGAGCCTGGCTGGCTTGGTCGCCTTTATTGTGATTTTCGGTGCAGACCCGACCGGCGCACATGCGGTCGCGACCTGGTCACCAGACAAGATTGCCTTACTTGCTGGGTCGGCTACTTTGGGCGTAGCTTCGCAGGCATTTATCTTGTTATTCGCTTGGAAGCGCATCGGTTTGAGGTTCAATCTGAATTTCAAGTGGCGCGGCTTCGGTATGGGCCCGGCACTCAAGGCGGCGTCTTGGTCTCTGGGAATGGTTTTAGTCACTCAAATCGGCGGTTTGGTGCAAACTATCGTGGCCTCGGGGACCTTGGTTTCACGTGAAACAAATTCCGCAATCGCTGGCGTTGCCGCAGCCGGCATCGCCTGGTTGATTTTCATGCTTCCGCACTCTGTAGCCACTGTTTCTATTGCCACCGCCTACTTCACCAAGATGGCTCAACACGTGCAGGATGGCAAAATGGAAGCCTTCAAAAAGGATTTCATCGCCGGCATCCGAGCAATTCTCGTGATTTCCGTCTTCGCTACGGCAGCGCTTATCGTCATGGCTTACCCGATCTCTCGCGTCTTCGCAGGTGAGTTCCCGGCACTGATTGCACTTGGCAACGTCATCATCGCCATGATGTTCGGCCTAGTTCCATTCAGCTTCGTATTCATGATGCAGCGCGCGTTTTTTGCCCTTGAAGATACCCGCTCTCCATTCATATTCACCGTCATTCAAATTGGCTTGCACATTAGCGGAGCAGTCACACTGTCGCTTTTTGCCCCAGCAGAATGGCTCGTGGTTGGTCTAGCACTGCTTACCAGCGGCACGGTAGCCATCCAGGCAACCGTCGCTTACCTGTTCCTAATCAAGCGAATCGGCAAATTCTCGGGCTTCGGGTTTAGGTTGGCAAGTCTGAAATTCGTGCTCTCGGGTGCCCTTTCCGGCATTGCCGGATACGGAATGGTCGAGGCCCTAGGTGGCATCCGTGCCGGTTCCTTCGTCGTCGATAAGGTTCTCACCTCCGGGCTGAGCATGCTGCTGATTGGTTTTGTGATGTTTGCCGTTTACGCGGTGGCCCTCAAGATTTCTCGTGCGGCCGAGATTGACACGGTCTTGGCGGGCATCAGGGGAATAGTTCGCCGCTAAAATTGGGTTGACTCAACCAATTAGCGAAGAATTAGCAGGCGAGTGCCTGAGGAGACCCAAGTGCGCGAAGTAATCATTATCGGCTCAGGCCCTGCCGGTTTCACCGCAGGCATCTACACCGCACGCGCCGGGCTCAAGCCGCTACTAATCGCAAGCTCTGTCGAAATCGGTGGCGAGCTAATGAAGACCACCGAGGTTGAAAACTTCCCTGGCTTCCCGGATGGCCTCCAGGGCCCAGAGCTCATGGCCAACTTCCAGGCTCAGGCCGAGCGTTTTGGCACCGAAATCATGTACGAAGACGTAGTCGAGGTTGACCTCAAGGGTGAAATCAAGATCGTCAAGACTGGAAACGGGGAGACCTTCGAGGCCAAGACCGTCATCCTGGCAACCGGCGCTGCCTACCGCGAACTTGGTTTGCCCCGCGAAAAGGAACTTAGCGGCCACGGTGTCTCATGGTGTGCAACCTGCGACGGTTTCTTCTTCCGCGAGAAGACCATTGCGGTAGTTGGTGGTGGCGACTCAGCGATGGAAGAAGCCAACTTCCTAACCCGCTTTGCATCAAAGGTTTACCTGATTCACCGTCGCGACACCTTCAAGGCCTCAAAGATCATGCAAGACCGCGCAATGGCCAACCCAAAGATCGAAGTTATCTGGAATAGCGAGATCGCCGAGCTAAAGGGCGCAACAAACCTTGAGGCCGTGACGCTTCGCAACACCGTTGACGGCTCTACCAAGGACATGGACCTTGATGGCCTGTTCATCGCAGTGGGTAACGACCCACGAGTTTGGTTGGTCGAAAACCAGCTAGAACTAACCGCAGAGAAATTCATCAAGGTGGAGGGTCGCAGTTCTAAGACCACCCTTCCTGGTGTCTTTGCCTGTGGCGACGTTATTGACCCGACCTACCGCCAGGCAATTACTGCCGCAGGCTCGGGCTGTGTTGCTGCGCTTGACGCAGAGCACTACCTAATGAACCACTAGTACCAAGCGCATTCCCACCATTCACCGTAGTTTCGCCTAAAAAGGAGCCCCTAAATGGCAAAAGATGTAACTTCAGCAAGCTTTCAAGCCGATGTTCTAGACAGTGCACGCCCTGTTCTCGTCGACTTCTGGGCAGAGTGGTGTGGCCCGTGCCGCATGGTTTCGCCAATCCTTGATGAGCTATCGGTGGAATACGCCGACAAGATCTCAATCGTGAAGGTAAACGTAGACAACGAGCCTGACCTAGCCCAGAAGTACGGCATTACTGGCATCCCAGCCCTTCAGGTTTTCAAGGGCGGCGAACTGGTTAAGTCGATGGTTGGCGCTAAGCCAAAGCAGGTTTTAGTCAACGACCTAGCCGAGTTCCTCAACTAACACCTCGTATTGCCCCAATTCCTTCGATAGGCTAGAGCGAATAACGTAATTCGCGCGGGGAGTACCAGATGTCGAACGAGCAGCAGCAAGGCAACAACCTAGATTCTTGGTTGGACGCCTACGCCGCGCGCGCGGAGACCCTTGCGGTTTCTGAGGTTCGAGCACTGTTCTCGGTGGTTTCTCGCCCCGAGGTAGTTTCTCTTGCCGGTGGAATGCCTTACGTTGCCGCACTTCCGCAGGAGTTACTGGCAAAGGCCTATAACGACCTGATGGCTAAAAAGGGCAACCTAGCCATCCAATATGGCGGCGGCCAAGGTGACCTTGTACTTCGCGACCAGATTCGTGAATTGATGGCCCTAGAGGGCATCCAGAGCTCGGTAGAAGACCTAGTAATCACCACGGGCTCTCAGCACGGTCTTGACCTTCTTTCGGGCCTCTTCCTCGACAAGGGAGACGTCGTGGTGGCCGAAGGCCCTAGCTATGTTGGTGCGCTGGGCATTTTCCGTCATTACGAGGCCGATGTAGAGCATGTTTACACCGACCACGACGGAATGTCACCCGAAGCGCTTCAAGAGACCATCACCAAGCTCAAGGCTCAGGGTCGCAAGATCAAGTTCCTCTACTTGGTGCCAAACTTCGCCAATCCATCGGGCGTAACCCTTTCGGCAGAGCGCCGCCCTCGCATCCTTGAAATTTGTAAGCGCGAACACATTTTGATCATCGAAGACAACCCTTACGGTCTTTTGTACTTCGACAAGCCGGTTCCTGAAGCCATGCGTGCTGTTGAAGAAGACGGTGTTGTTTACCTCGGTTCGTTCTCGAAGATTTTGGCTCCCGGATTCCGTGTTGGCTACGTTCTAGCGCCACCGGCCATCCGAGACAAGATGGTTTTGGCGCAGGAATCAGCGCTGCTGTGCCCTTCATCATTCACTCAAATGATGATTAGCGAATACCTCGCAAACGCCGACTGGAAGGGCCAGATCGATACGTTCCGCGGCGTTTATAAAGAGCGCAAGGATGCCGCCTTGGCTGCCATGCACGAATACTTGCCTGATTTGCACACCACGCGCCCGGATGGCGGTTTCTATCTTTGGGTCACTCTGCCAGACGGCGTCGACTCAAAGGCTATGTTGCCCCTAGCCGTCAAGGAACTGGTGGCTTACACCCCCGGAACCGCGTTTTACGGCGATGGCACTGGCCAAAATAAGCTTCGCATCTGCTACTCGTATCCGACCCCCGAGAACATCAAGGTTGGCATCAAGCGCCTGGCAAATGTGATCAATCTACAAACAGAACTTCTCGAGACTTTCAAAGGAAGATAGGCCATGATTCCCAAGGGTAAGGCAGCAGCAAAGCTCAAAATTCAGGTGCTGGCCGGAGGAATCTCTCACGAACGTGACATCTCCCTAAAGTCTGGCCGTCGCGTTGCCGATGCATTGACCGAGTATGGCGCCACTGTTGTAATTCGTGAGCCCGACGCCGACCTGCTGAGCAACATCGCCAAGGATAAGCCCGATGTAATCTGGCCAGTTTTGCACGGTGCCAGTGGTGAAGACGGTGCGCTACGCGATATTTTGACGCTAACCGGCGTTCCATTTGTTGGAGCCACCCCCGAAGCAGCCCGTTTGGCCTGGGATAAGTCGATCGCCAAGATTTTGGTGGGTCGCGCCGGCATTCAGACACCACCTTCGATCACACTGCCTAAGGAAACCTTCCGTGAGCTCGATGCCGAAAGTGTCTTGAAGTCTGTAACTCAGTCAATATCGTTGCCGGTAGTGGTTAAGCCTGCCCGCGGCGGATCGGCTCAGGGCGTCTCTATCGTCACCAAAATCGAAGATTTAAACCGGGCTATGGTTGACGCCTACGTTTACTGCGACGTGGTCATCATCGAGAAGTTGATTGAAGGCACCGAACTGGCTCTTAGCGTTATCGACCTCGGTGCTGGGCCTATCGCCTTGCCCGCTGTCGAAGTAGTGCCACGCAAGGGGCACTTCAGCTACGAGGGTAGATACACCGCCGGTGAGACCGACTACTTCATCCCGGCAAGGTTGGACGCAAAAACCTCCGAGGCGGCGAAGAAGGTAGCCGTAACCGCTCACGAAGTTCTAGGTCTGCGTCACCTGTCTCGAATCGACATGATTGTCGATGAAGATGGAATCGTCTGGTTTCTCGAAGCGAATGTGCTGCCAGGGTTAACCGAGACTTCACTCCTGCCGATGGCAATTACGGCATCTGGAAATTCTCTAGGTGAGGTTTATTACAGTTTGGCCGAAGCGGCAAAACGAGGCTAAAAGAGTTCTCGCACAAGGTTCAGACAGCGCGTCTTCGAAAATGACATAACCTGTCATTTTTTTACCGAATCCGCACTCGGTCTTCCCTTATAAACACTGGGCTGTAGGCCCGCCGTGTCACAGGAGCCGTTTTGCGGGGCTCTTAGAAGTTCTAGTTGGTCTTCTGAAAGCCAAGTTCGCGCAAAATGCGGGTTAAGTCACCGTAAGTTGCGAAGTCGATGATTAGCTGACCCTTTTTCTTGCCCAAAACGATGCTCACCTTGGTGTCCAACTTGTCGCCGAACTGCTCGGCAATTTCTTTCAGCCCATCCTTGCGGCCACCCTGGATGATGGTTGCCTTGCCCGGTTTTGCCGGCTTATCAATTGCAACGATTTCTTCAAGTGATCGAACCGAGAGACCCTCGTTAATTACCTTGTTGGCAAAATACTCCATGCGTTCTTCGGTCGGAGCCGACAGAATTGCACGAGCGTGGCCGGCACTCAAGACACCCGAAGCAACCTTAAGTTGAACCGAAACCGGCAACTTCAAGAGACGAATGGTGTTGGTGATCTGAGGGCGCGAACGGCCAATCTTTTCGGCTAGCTGATCTTGGGTGATGCCGAAGTCGCTCAAGAGTTGCTGGTAGGCGCTGGCTTCTTCAAGCACGTTTAGATTCGCTCGGTGAATGTTCTCGAGCAAGGCATCGCGAAGCATGTTTTCATCGGCGGTCTCACGAATGACTGCTGGGATGTGGGTAAGACCGGCCTTCTTCGAGGCGCGAAGTCGACGTTCGCCCATGATTAGCTCATAGGTTGGTTGGCCGTTCTCTTCGCCCAGCGGGCGAACAACGATGGCCTGGAAGACACCAAACTCCTTGATTGAGTGAACAAGCTCTTGGAACGGTTCGTCTTCAAACACCTTGCGAGGCTGCGACGGGTTTGGCTTGATTGAATCAACGTCGAGGTGTGCCATGCGGGCACCTGGTACGGCAACTAGCTGGTTTGCCGCATCATTGCTGGCCTGCGCGGCTGCGGTTACGTTGGCCTCGGCGCTGCCTGGGCCATCGCCCGCGCCAAAAAAGACATCGATAGGGCGGTCATTCGACGGTGCTGCGCTAGGAATTAGGGCTCCAATGCCTCTACCTAGACCGACTTTTTTATCTGCCATTTTGTGCTCCTCTAGATGCAATTTCGATTGCGGCTTCCATGTATGAAATCGCTCCCGGTGAAGATGGGTCGTGGGTGATTACCGTACGCCCGAAGCTCGGTGCCTCGCTAACGCGAACATTGCGCGGAATTACAGCGTTGAGCGTTTGACTAGGAAAGTGCTGGCGCACATCGGCTACGACTTGCGAGGCGAGTTTGGTGCGAGAGTCATACATGGTTAGCAAGATTGTCGATAAAACCAACTGCGGGTTCAGATTCTTTTGAATCAAATCGATGTTGCGCAGCAACTGCGAAAGACCTTCAAGTGCGTAGTACTCACACTGAATCGGAATCAAAACTTCGCGGGCCGCCACAAAAGCATTGATAGTAAGCAGTCCAAGGCTCGGTGGGCAGTCGATAATCACATAATCCGGCTTCATGCTCGAGCCGGCGATGAAGTCATCCAAGGCTGTCTTTAGCAAGTTATGCCACTTGTCGCGGTCAACCTGAGTGACGATTTCGATTTCGGCACCGGCTAGGTCGATGGTTGCCGGAACACAAAGCAGGTTAGGGCTTTCGGTGCTGCGCTGGATTACCTGGGCCAACGGAGTGCCCTCGGTTAGAACCTCGTAAATGCCCTTCACGCCCTCCTGGTGGGGCACTCCAAGCGCTGTAGAGGCGTTTCCTTGGGGATCAAGGTCGATTACAAGCACCTTCAGACCTTTGACCGCTAAGGCAGTCGCTAGGTTTACTGTGGTGGTGGTCTTGCCCACTCCACCCTTTTGGTTCGAGATTGTAAAGATGCGGGTGCTCTGCGGCTTGGCTGGTGTTTGGCCAGCTAGCGCGTTTAAACGCCTAGTGTTCTCACCAAGTTCGCGAAGCAGGGGAGCATCGTAGCCGCTCACTTAGTTGGCCACTATCTGAGTGAATGTTTCACGCGAGGACCCAGCGCGGTCTTTAGACGCGCTGTCCGAATCTTGAACGAGCACCTTCGTTAATGTTTCACGTGAAACATTCCATCCAGTTCGCTCGGGCGAAATTTCAATACGATCGGCCGGGTAACCTAGGCCGGCGACAACAGTTGGAGCAGTAACAGCCGAGTTTTCGGCGGCGCTCGATGCGTGTTCAGTCAATCAGAATCCCCTGTTAGTGGCAGGTTTTCAGAATAGCCTAGTTCGCACTACTCGAGTCGGCTCTTCTAGATGCTGTGCACCGGTAAAGACGATCTCGAAGCTGTGAATATCCAGCTTCTTCATTAGGTTCTTTGAGTCATCGATTTCCTCTTGGGCTTTCGAGCCCTTGAGAGCGATGATCTCACCGCCATGCCTAGTTAGAGGAACGGTCATACGGAGAAGCTTCGGCAAAGCTGAAACAGCTCTGGCTGTGACGATGTCGAATGCCTCGCCAACTTCTTCTGCTCGCGCCCGAAGAACTCGAACGTTATCTAGACCAAGAGCCTCAACCTGCTCGCTGAGCCAGTTTGAACGGCGCTCCATCGGTTCGATGAGCGTGAACACGGCGTCTGGTTGCGCGATTGCCATTGGGATACCTGGCAGCCCCGCACCAGAACCGATATCGGCGACTTTCTTTCCAGGTGCGACTAGTTCGGCAACAACGGCTGAGTTGAGTATGTGTCTGGTCCAAAGTTTTGGCATCTCACGCGGACCCAGAAGTCCAAGCTCATCGCCGTCTTTGATCAGAGCTGCGGCATAGGCGCGGGCCTTTTCAATGCCTGCGCCAAAGATAGCTACGGCGGCAGCCGGCTCGGTTTCAGGGGTGAAGTCTTGTTCTTCGCTCACAATTTCCTAGATCCGAATGTTTCACGTGAAACATTAATTCAGTTATTAGGCCGGCTTGATAACGATGTGGCGGTCGCGGCCTTCGCCCTCAGACTCCGACACAAGGCCTGCTTCTGAAATGATGTCGTGAACGATCTTGCGCTCGTATGAAGACATTGGCTTCATTGGCACAGCCTCGCCTGAGTCCTTGACCTTAGCAATCAGCTTGTTGACGATGCGGGTTAGTTCATCCACGCGTGCCTGGCGCGAGCCACCGACATCTAGAATCAAACGGCTGAATGAGTTGGTCTTTACCTGCACGGCTAGGCGGGTAAGTTCCTGAAGCGCCTCAACGGTCTCTGGGTCAGAAATCACACGCAGGTTGCTGTCTTGGTTAGCGGTGATCTCTAGGTAGGCGCGCCCCTGGCGAACATCGATGTCAATGTCGCCGTCAAGGTCAAAGATGTCAAGTAGCTCTTCGAGGTAGTCGGCAGCGATGTCGCCTTCCTCTTCTAGAGACTTAACTGAATCCTTCGATGAACCTTCGGCGTCGATTGCTTCAGGAGCTTCGACTACCTCGGCTACGTCTACAGTCTCAACTACGGTTTCAGTGGTTTTTTCGTTCTTCTTAGTCATGAAAATGTCCTAGTTCTTAGGCTTGTTGGTTGGCTTAGTGGTTGAAGCAGGCTTTGCGGCAGGCTTCTTGGCGCGAGCTTTTCCCACTGGCTGAACGCGCTGACGAGGTGCCTCCTCGGCCGCCTCTTCAACTTCAGCCGGCTTTGGCAACTTGCCCTTCTTGGCAAGGCGCTCTTCGCGAGCTTTGTGGGCAACAGATCCTGGGGTAGGCATGTTGCGGATAACGATGAACTGCTGGCCCATGGTCCAGAAGTTTGAGGTGAGCCAGTAGAACATAACGCCCAATGGGAAAGAGATTCCCGAGATAGCGAAGATGACAGGGAAGATGTAAAGCATGATCTTCTGGGTCTGCATGTACTGGCTGGTTGCTACCGCAGGGTTCTGATTCTTAGCAATGATCTGCTTCTGAGTGATGAACTGCGAAGCAGTCATTGCGATGATCATTACGGCAGCAAGGATTTTTACCTCGAGCAGGCTGCTGTTCATGAAGGTCGCCGACAGGGGAGCGCCAAAGAGGTCGGCGTGTGCAAATGACTTAGAGAGTTCTACGGTTACGAGGCCAACGCCACCCTTGCCCTTTTGTGCATCGTTCAATACGAAGAACAGGCTTGAGAAGATTGGCATCTGCATAAGCAATGGAAGGCAAGAGCTGAGTGGGTTCGAGCCCGACTTCTTGTAGAGAGCCATCTGTTCTGCAGCGAACTTTTCGCGTGATTCGCGGTCGGTCTTACCCTTGTACTTCTTCTGAAGTTTCTGAAGCTCAGGTTGCACGAGCAGCATGTTGCGCTGGCTCTTGATCTGCTTCACGAAAACCGGAATCAAGGCTGCACGAACCACAAGGGTTAGCCCGACAATCGAAAGCACCCAGGTGAGCCCGCCATCGGTTGGCAGACCAACTGCGGTGAAGACCGTGTGGAACATGACGAGCACGAGCTCAACTGCCCATTTGATTGGCCAAAGAATATCCATGACTAGCCCTTCTTAGAGGTTGGTACTACAAATCCATGTTTGTTCACCGAAAAAAATCCGGATCCCGGTTTAACCCTGTCGACGCCACCTTGCGACCACGGGTTACAGCGCAATATTCGCCAAGCAGTTAGGACCGCTCCGATTACTACGCCGCGTTGCTGCACTGATTCCAAACCATAGGCCGAACAACTCGGGTAATACCGGCAGACATCGCCATAAAGCGGAGAAACTGCCTTCCGGTAAAACTTTAGAAACAGTACAACTAAGTTTCTTGGTGCCAACCATAGCCAGTAAACGATATTCATTTTCGAATGTTTCGCCTAAGGCTTGATGGTTTTCTTTACTGCTGTTTGAAAATCTGATTCGAACTCTGACCGAAGTGCCTGCCACTCGAGTTCAGCTGCACCGGGCAAAGCCCGAACCACGACGTCTGCCTTCACGTCTAGGGGCAGCAGAGACTCTCGTGAGATAGCTCGGAGGCGACGCTTAACCAGGTTTCGCTTCACTGCGCCACCAACGGTTTTGGCTACAACAAAGCCAAAGCGGGCATGAGGCGCTGCCTCATCCCGCTTTAGGTAGATGACTAAGTGATCTGAACCGACCTTTCGGCCCTGCTTCATTGTCGACCGAAAGTCGTCTGCAGTGACCAATCGATTCTCGCGAGCCAACATTTAGCTAGCTAGGCGATCGATTAGGTGGATTAAGCCGAAAGCTCTGAACGGCCCTTGCGACGACGTGCTGCAAGGATGGCGCGACCCGCGCGGGTCTGCATGCGCAAACGGAAGCCGTGGGTCTTTGAACGACGACGGTTGTTTGGCTGGAAAGTACGCTTCGACATGGTGATCTTCTTCTGTTAGTGGAACAAAGTATGTGTTCGGGAACACAAGCCGTTTCGCTTCTGCCGTTCCCTATGCAGAGCAACCTGTTAAATCTACGCCCAATTACCGAAATCGGTCAAGTTATCGAGAGCTGTTTTGCGAAAAACTTTCGAGTGTCGCACAAGAGGTCGAATTATTTCGTTAATGACACGCGGGGATAATTTGCTTTTAAGTAACCTAATTGAGTTGAATGGCACAAGGGTTTTCTCCACAGGTTTAGGGTTCGTCCCAAAAACTTATCCACAGGTTTTCCACAGGGTGGATAACTCTGTGGAATACAGGTAAAAATCAAGTGTCTACTGGCGCATACGCCATACGTGTTTTCGAAAGGGGGTTCATCGAATGGTTGAGCAAGAAGTTGTTGCGGGCTTGTGGCTAACACTTGTCAACAAGCTGAACCTTGACGAACGCATGACCCCCCAGCTTCTTGGATACATCAACCTAGTTGAGCCAAAGGGTGTTCTCGGTGAAACCCTCTACCTAGAGGTTCCAAATGAATTCACCCGAGGCATCTTGCAGGAGCGAATTCGCCCGATCATGCTCGACTCCATGGTGGCTAATGCCGAGTTCGGTGGCCCGACAAACTTCGCTGTTGTGGTTAACCCAGAAATCGAAGCGGCGTTCACCCAAAATCTTCCGCTCGAGGAGCCGACGGCCCCTGAGCGAATCGTTCCGGTTAGCTACAGTGCTTCTTCAGACAACAGTTATGCACAGACCACCCGCCAGGATGCGCGTCTAAACCCGAACTACACCTTCGACAATTTCGTTAGCGGTGGATCAAACCGCATGGCACATGCCGCAGCTTTCGCGGTTGCCGAGGCCCCAGCCAAGGCATATAACCCGCTGTTTATCTATGGCGACTCAGGTCTTGGCAAAACGCACCTTCTTCACGCCGTTGGCCACTATGCACTGAACCTTTATCCGAAGATCAAAGTTCGCTACGTCTCAAGCGAAGAGTTCACCAACGACTTCATTAACTCGATTCAAAATAACCGCACCGCCCAATTTCAGGCTGATTACCGCGATGTTGACCTGCTGCTGATTGACGACATTCAGTTCATGGAAGGTAAGGACCAAACCCAGGAAGCCTTCTTCCACACCTTCAACACCTTGCACGGCCACAACAAACAGGTGGTTATCACCAGCGACAAGCCACCCAAGCAGCTAACCGGTTTTGAAGATCGCATGTTGTCTCGCTTCGAATGGGGTCTACTCACGGACATCCAGGCGCCAGAACTTGAAACTCGCATCGCCATTCTGCGTAAGAAGGCCGAGCGCGACAAGGTTCAGATTGCCGACGACATCCTTGAATACATTGCAGCCCGAGTTGCCTCTAACATCCGCGAACTCGAGGGAACCCTTATTCGAGTTACCGCTTATGCGGCGCTAAACCGCCAGCGTATTGATATGCAGCTAGTGCAAACCATCCTGAAAGATGTTGTTCCACTTGGGCAAGACAACGTGATTGCGCCGATCGACATCATTAATGCCGTGGCTGCGTATTACAAGTTCACCGCGGACGATTTGTACGGATCATCACGCGCCCAGGCTGTGGCTTTGGCCCGTCAAATCGCAATGTACCTGTGCCGTGAACAAACGAACCTGTCCTTGCCAAAGATCGGGCAGCTATTTGGCGGTCGAGACCACACGACAGTTATGTATGCGAATAAAAAGGTAAATGACTTGATGAAGGAACGTCGCTACGTTTACAACCAGATCACTGAGATTTTGGGTCGAATTAAGGCAGACCAACGAAACTAATCGACTCAGATTCAACCGATTGTTGAATGTTGAACTACCGATTCGAAGCTCCTGGCCAACAGCCCGGGGCTATTTTTATGGAAATTGTGAATATTTCTGCAAAAAATACATATGAACATGTCTGTGGATAACTGTGGATAAGTTTGCAAATTCAGTTAGTAAACCGGCCTGCGGTTGTGGGGATTAATTTCATCATTCACAGGGCCATTAGTTATCCACAGTTTTATCAACAGCTGTGTAAACATCTTTCATCGATGTAGTTTCGTGAAGTTCACTGGGATTGCTCTACTTATCCACAGTTTCCACAGGCGTTAATAACCTTGTTCTAAAGATTTAAATATTGAGATAAATCCATAACGATTTACGATTCCATAAACCTCAATGGAAACCCCTAAACAACAGGGATTTGTCTGCGATATGTGCCAAGATTAAGCCCTAGAAACCAATGCTTTGATTATCAAGGCAGATTCGGGGAGACCTTTGAAGTTCCAAGTCAACAAAGACGTGCTCAGCGAGGCAGTCTCGTTTGCAGTTCGACTATTGCCTCAGCGCACTACCTTGCCGATTCTCGGCGGTATTTTGATCGAAGCTGATGCCAATGCAC
>CANGGK010000031.1 GCA_947453475.1 Microbacteriaceae bacterium | reverse complement strand
GCCTTTGCCAACATCGCCCTGATTGACCCAAGCGTGAAGCGCAGAGTAGTCGCAGATAGTGCCTCGAAGTCTAAGAACTCGCCATACGTTGGTCTTGAGCTTCCGGGCCAGGTAAAGCACACCATCTACCGCGGCTATTTCACCGTACGCGACGGCAAACTTGCAGAGGTTGGTCGCAACTAATGCAAAAGTATTACGTTGCGGTAATCGCCGCCATTCTTTTCTTCTTCTTCGTAATCACCGCAATTCGCGCCTGGAAGGCCCGTAGTCAGAGCCAAGAAGCCGAGTTCAGCCAGCCGCCGATGGCCTTGGATGCACCCGGTAACCAACTCGTAAAGGTACGTGCTTATTACGTTGCCAGCACCTATGCCGATAACCATCTGGAGCGCATCCGTGCCTATGGTTTGGGCATTCGCGGGTTGGCCCACGCAATCGTATTCGAGGGTGGTCTGCAGCTGATTCGCAAGGGCGAACGACCGCTGGCAATCAACAAATCGGCAATCGATGGGCTATCCACTACTCAGGTAACCATCGACCGAGTCACCGAATCGAAGGGCATTTTGACCATCGATTGGGCTCAGGACACCACCAAGTTTTCGACTCACCTTCGCGTGGTCGATTTAGACGATCGAGCCAAGCTAATCGCTGCGCTCGAAACCATCAGCAATCGAGAGGCAAAATAATGAGCACTGCTCTACTAGTTCTTGAAGACGGCCGCGTCTTCAAGGGTCAGTCATACGGCGCAGAGGGCAAGACCCTCGGAGAATTGGTTTTCGCAACCGGTATGACCGGTTACCAGGAAACCTTAACTGACCCGTCATACGCCGGCCAGATTGTGGTTCAGACCGCGCCTCACATCGGTAACACCGGCGTCAACTCTCGCGATGAAGAGTCAACTAAGGTTTGGGTTGCCGGCTACGTGGTTCGCGACCCATCTCGTGTCGTGTCTAACTTTCGCGCCGAAAAGTCGCTTCCAGATGAACTGAAGAAGTTCGGCATCGTTTCGATCTCAGGCATCGACACCCGTGCACTTACCATTCACCTGCGCTCTGCCGGGTCAATGCGCGCTGGCATCTTCTCAGGCGAGGCTGCAGAGGCTTCGGTTGAAGAACTTCTTGCACAGGTAAAGTCGGCCGCCCAAATGAAGGGGCTTTCGCTCAGCGACCAGGTGACAACCGATGTCGCTTATACCGTGGCAGCCGAGGGCACGAAAGTGGGCAAGGTTGCCATCGTCGACCTCGGAATCAAGCGTTCGACCATTGAACACATGGCTGCGCGTGGCCTAGAGGTCGAGGTTTTCCCGGCCAAGGTTGACGCAGACACCCTGATTGCTTCCAACCCGGATGCCGTCTTCTTCTCAAACGGCCCTGGCGACCCCGAGGCGTCTGGCCAACAGGTCTTGGTTCTCCGCGAGATTCTCACCAAAAAGATTCCATTCTTCGGCATTTGCTTTGGAAACCAGCTTCTTGGCCGAGCCCTTGGTTTTGAAACCTATAAGCTCACCTTCGGTCACCGGGGAATCAACCAGCCGGTGATGGACCGCACCACCGGCAAGGTAGAGGTAACCGCTCACAACCACGGCTTTGCCGTCAAGGTCGATGGCGGGCCAGAAGTTGATAGCCCTGCCGGATTCGGTCGCGTTCTCGTCAGCCACGTTTCACTAAACGACAACGTGGTCGAAGGCCTACAGTGCCTAGACATCCCTGCATTCTCTGTGCAGTATCACCCAGAGGCCGCAGCTGGCCCACACGATTCAAACTATCTCTTCGACCGTTTGGTTGAGGTAATCGAGAGCAACAAGGTGGCCAAGTAATGCCAAAGCGTTCAGACATTAAAAGCGTTCTAGTTATCGGCTCCGGCCCGATTGTTATCGGTCAGGCTTGTGAGTTCGACTACTCGGGAACCCAGGCTTGTCGCGTACTTCGCGAAGAGGGCATCCGAGTCATTCTGGTGAACTCGAACCCGGCCACCATCATGACCGACCCAGACTTCGCCGATGCAACCTACGTGGAGCCAATCACCCCGCAGGTCATCGAAGCGATCATTGCTAAAGAGCGCCCGGATGCGATTCTGCCTACCCTAGGTGGCCAAACCGCGCTAAACGCGGCCATGCAGCTGCACGAGCTAGGCATCCTCGACAAGTACAACGTTGAGCTAATCGGTGCGAAGGTTGACGCCATCAAAAAGGGTGAAGACCGCGAGCTTTTCAAGCAGCTGGTTCTTGGGCTAGGCAACGGCGCAGACGTGGCCAAATCGGTTATTTGCGGCACCTTAGATGAGTGTCTCGCTGCCGTTGCCGAACTCGGCTACCCACTGATGGTTCAGCCTTCATTCACCATGGGTGGTCTTGGCTCTGGTTTCGCTCACGACGAAGAAGAACTTCGCCGCATCTGCGAATCAGGCCTTCAGGCCAGCCCGGTCACCGAGGTTCTGCTTTCTGAGTCGATTCTCGGCTGGAAGGAATATGAGCTTGAGCTTATGCGCGACACCAAAGACAACTGTGTCGTAGTTTGTTCTATCGAAAACGTTGACCCGGTTGGTGTTCACACCGGTGATTCAATCACGGTTGCTCCTGCACTTACCCTTACCGACCGTGAGTTCCAGCACCTTCGCGACATCAGCATCGACATCATCCGTGCCGTTGGTGTTGACACCGGCGGTTGCAACATTCAGTTTGCAGTTGACCCAGAAAACGGCCGCGTTGTCGTAATCGAGATGAACCCTCGGGTTAGCCGTTCGTCAGCCTTGGCTTCGAAGGCCACCGGTTTCCCGATCGCCAAGATTGCTGCCAAGCTTGCCATCGGTTACACCTTGGATGAGATTCCAAACGACATCACCCGAGTCACCCCGGCGAGCTTCGAGCCAACCCTTGACTACATTGTGGTTAAGGTTCCGCGCTTCGCATTCGAGAAGTTCCCGGCTGCGAACGCAACACTAACCACGACCATGAAGTCGGTTGGTGAGGCCATGGCAATCGGCCGCAACTACACCCAGGCACTGCAGAAGGCTCTTCGCAGCCTCGAGCGTCGCGGTTCTTCATTCCACTGGGATGGCGAGCCTGCCGATGTCAACGATTTGCTCGAGGCTATCAAGACCCCGACCGATGGTCGCATCGTCTTGCTACAGCAGGCACTTCGCGCCGGCGCAACCCCTGAGCAGGTTTTCGAGTCAACCAAGATGGACCCATGGTTCATCGACCAGATCGTTCTAATCAACGAGGTTGCCGATGCCACGGCTGCCGCAGCACACCTAGATGCTGAAGTAATCCGTCACGCCAAGGACCACGGTTTCAGCGACATTCAGATCGCTAACCTTCGCGGCATCAGCGAGGCAGAGGTTCGAGGCATTCGTCACGACCTAGGTCTTCGCCCGGTATTCAAGACCGTCGACACCTGTGCCGGCGAGTTCCCAGCCGAAACCCCTTACCACTACAGCACCTACGAAGAAGAGACCGAAGTTCGGCCTTCTGACCGCAAGAAGGTAGTCATCCTTGGTTCTGGCCCAAACCGCATCGGTCAAGGTGTTGAGTTTGACTACAGCTGCGTTCACGCTTCATTCGCGCTCTCAGATGCCGGTTATGAAACCATCATGATCAACTGCAACCCTGAGACGGTTTCTACCGACTACGACACCTCAGACCGCCTTTACTTCGAACCACTAACTCTTGAGGATGTGCTCGAAGTCATTCACGCCGAACAGCAGAGTGGCGAGCTAATTGGCGTTGTGGTTCAACTAGGTGGCCAGACCGCTCTAGGCCTAGCCAAGGGTTTGAAGGCCGCTGGCATTCCGATTCTTGGAACCACCCCTGAGGCTATTGACCTAGCCGAAGAACGCGGTTTGTTCTCAAAGATTCTTGATGACGGCAATCTGCTTGCTCCGCCAAACGGAACCGCCCTAACCATGGGTGAGGCCGAGGTTATTGCGGCTCGCATCGGTTACCCGGTGTTGGTTCGCCCATCGTTCGTTCTAGGCGGTCGCGGCATGGAGATCATCTACGACCAGGCCGGCATTCGCGATTACTTCGACCGCATTAAAGATCAAGCCATCGTCGGCCCAGAGCACCCGCTACTGGTCGACCGCTTCCTCGACTTCGCAATCGAAATCGACATCGATGCCTTGTTCGACGGTACCGACCTTTACGTCGGTGGCGTCATGGAGCACATCGAAGAGGCAGGTATCCACTCTGGTGACTCGAGCTGTACTCTGCCGCCGGTGACACTCAGCGACTCGCAGATTGCCCGCGTTCGCGAGGCAACCCTGAAGATCGCACAGGGTGTCGGTGTTCGCGGTCTGTTGAACGTTCAGTTCGCACTCGCGGCCGACGTCTTGTACGTGCTCGAGGCAAACCCTCGCGCATCGCGAACCGTGCCTTTCGTGTCAAAGGCGCTGGGCATCACCCTGGCCAAGGCTGCATCGCTGGTTATGGTCGGCAAGACCATCAAGGAGCTTGTTGCCGAAGGTCACCTACCTGAGAAGGATGGCACCTACATCCCAGCCGGTTCACCAATTTCTGTGAAAGAAGCGGTGCTTCCGTTCAAGCGCTTTGCAACCAAGGATGGTCGTTTCGTCGACTCACTACTCGGCCCAGAGATGCGCTCGACCGGTGAGGTCATGGGTATCGATGTTGACTTCCCGAAGGCATTCGCAAAGAGCCAGGCAGCAGCCGGTTCGGCATTGCCAACCTCGGGCTCGGTCTTCATCTCGGTTGCCGACCGAGACAAGCTTCAGTTGATTCTGCCGGTTCGCCGCCTCTCTCAGCTGGGCTACAAGATTCTTGCAACCAGCGGCACCGCCGCCATTCTTGCCCGTCACGGCATCGAGGCACAGGTAGTTCGCAAGCACACCGATGACCACAGCGTTGCCGAGGGACCAACCATCGTTGACCTAATCACCGCTGGCAAGGTCGACGTAGTCGTGAACACTCCATCTGGTTCGAGTGCTCGCAAGGATGGTTACGAGATTCGTGCCGCGACCACAGCGGCCGACAAGGCTATCTTCACCACAATCGCCCAGTTGAGTGCGGCAATCGGTTCGTTTGAAGCGGTTATCGCCGGGCCATTCGATGTGCGTTCACTTCAGGACCACGCCAAGGATAGGGCGGCCGCACTTGCCAACTAGTTTCGGAGCCAAGCTAACCAGCGCGTTCGACGCATATGGTCAACTGTGCGTGGGTATCGACCCGCACGCTGCGCTGTTGAGCGAATGGGGACTTACCGACGACGTTACCGGGCTTCGCGAGTTCGCAATGCGCGCCCTCGATGCTGCCGTCGGCCGAGTTGGAATCATCAAGCCTCAAGTCTCGTTCTTCGAACGCCTTGGCTCTGCTGGTTTTGCCGTGCTCGAGGAGCTTGCTCAAAAAGCGGCAGAAACCGATTTGGTAGTAATCATGGACGCCAAGCGCGGCGACATTGGCACGACCATGGACGCCTACTTTGATGCCTGGTTGGGTCGCACCGCGCCATTTCTCTGTGATGCGCTAACCGTCTCGCCGTATCTTGGCTTCGACTCGCTACTGCCTCTGATGAGCGAATGCGCCGAACGCGGTAAAGGAATGATCGTACTTTCGGCAACTTCGAATCCCGAGGGAGCCGCACTGCAGAAGGCTTCGGTCGGTGGTAACACCATTGCGAAACAAATCTGGGATGGCCTTTCGAAGATCAATCAGGTGACAGCTGGGCCGGGCGAGACCCTCGGTTCATTCGGTGCCGTTATCGGTGCAACCCTCAACTTGCCTGGTTTCGGTCTTGGCGATGTTCAGGTGGGTCAATCACAGGCCGCAACGCCAATTTTGGCACCTGGATTTGGCGCTCAGGGAGCCGAGCTCGGTGACATTAGCCGACTCTTCGGTGAGGGTGCTAAGCAGGTCATCGCCTCGGTTTCACGCAGTGTGTTGCGCGCCGGTGCAACCGGAATGCCAAAGGCAATCGAAGCCGCAAACACCGAACTTGCCGCTGGCCTGGCTGGCTAGTTGTCGGTACTATCTGCGAGACTTTGACTATGACCAATCAACTTATCGTTCTCGCCGGGCCAACTGCCGTCGGCAAGGGCACCGTGGTCAAGTACATCCTCGAGAACTACCCGAACGTGCACCTTTCGGTTTCGGCTACCACCCGCTCACCTCGCCCGGGCGAGGTCGAGGGGGAGAGCTACTACTTTCTTACCCACGAGCAATTTGACGACATGATTGCCGCCGGAGATATGCTGGAATACGCGGTCGTTCACGGGCAAAACAAGTACGGCACTCCGAAGCAGCCGGTCTTGGCGGCACTTGCGTCTGGCAAGCAGGTCATCCTAGAAATCGACATTCAGGGTGCTCGACAGGTAAAAACCACTATGCCCGAGGCGAAGTTGGTCTTTATTGCACCACCGAGCTGGGACGAACTGGTGAAGCGCCTGCAGGGGCGAGGCACCGAAACTGCGGAGGAACAGGCTCGACGCCTCGAAACTGCCAAGGATGAACTGGCCGCTCAGAGCGAATTTGATTACGTAGTTATCAACGATGAAGTGGCTAGATGTGCCTCCGAAGTCGTAGACTTGATGCAGGCCTAAAAACCGCATCCGGTTTTGCAGCATTGCTTGCACATTGGCCGCAATCTCTAACGAAAGTTGAATCATGTCTGAAAAGCTTGAAGGTATCGTTTCTCCAGCGATCGACAACCTGATGACCCACGTTGGTTCGAAGTATGAGCTAGTCATCTTCGCATCGAAGCGTGCGCGTCAGATCAACGACTACTACTCGGCTTTGCACGAGGGTTCACTTTTCAACAACGTCGGCCCGCTAGTTGACGCAACAGTTGACGAGAAGCCGCTAACCATCGCGATGCACGAGATCGACCAGAACAAGCTAGAGAAGCACGCCGCCGAGTAATTCGGCCCCTCTTCTAGTGACCAAATGCGCATTGTCCTAGGCGTTACCGGTGGCATTGCCGCCTATAAAGCCACGGGCATCATTCGCCTGTTGACCGAAGCCGGTCACGACGTAAAAGTAATTCCAACCGCAAACGCTTTGCGGTTTATTGGTGCAACCACGCTTGAGGCACTCTCGCACAATAGCGTTGACCCTGACCTCTACACCGATGTCGAATCGGTAAAGCACGTCGAACTCGGCCAATCCGCAGACCTAGTCATCGTTGCTCCGGCCACGGCGTCATTCCTGGCTAGGATGGCCACCGGCCTAGCTGACGACCTATTGATTAATACGCTGCTGGCCACCAAGGCGCCCATCCTTGTGGCACCGGCAATGCACACCGAAATGTGGCAAAACCCGGCAACTACGGCCAATGTCTCGGTTCTGCGTTCTCGTGGCATCGAAGTGCTTGACCCGGCAGTCGGGCGCCTTACCGGAGCCGACAGCGGCCCTGGTCGTTTGCCTGAACCAGAAGACATCGTTGCTGCCGCCTTGGCGCTGGTTTCAATTCAAGATCTTGCCGGTAAGAGAATTCTGATAACCGCTGGTGGTACTCAAGAACCCATTGACCCTGTTCGCTATATCGGTAATTACTCGAGTGGCAAACAGGGCATCGCCTTGGCGACCCAGGCAACCAAGCGCGGCGCTCAAGTTACTCTTTTGGCTGCAAATGTGAGCGAGCCGATTCCAAGCCTGCACAAGGTTATTCGAGTTTCAACCGCAGCCGAGCTTGCCAATGCTGTGCACAATGAGCTTGCTACCACGGATGCGTTAATCATGGCTGCTGCTGTTGCCGACTTCAGAGTCGAAAACGCCGCCGACAAGAAACTCAAGAGAAGCGAACTCGGTTCTGAAATCACCCTAAAACTGGTAGCGAACCCAGATGTTTTGGCTGGTGCTGTCTCGCGAATTGAATCAGAGAACCTTGTGGTCGTAAGCGTAGGCTTCGCTGCCGAGACTGCTAATGATGGCAACGACTTGCAGCGTCTGGCCGAGCACAAACTTGAGGCCAAGGGTTGCGACATCCTGGTGGCAAATAATGTCAGTGCCGGTGCCGTTTTTGGCGCTGATCATTCATCGGTTGTCGTGTTGACCAAGACAGGCAATGTAACCTCGCGTCACGGCTCTAAGCAAGCAATCGCAGATCACATCCTTGATGTCCTAGGTCAAGAGATATGATTGACGGATGAGCGAGCTAAGACTTTTCACATCAGAATCGGTAACCGAGGGTCATCCAGACAAGATCTGTGACCAGATTTCGGATGCAATTCTTGACGCAATGCTCGAGCAAGACCCGAACTCTCGCGTTGCCGTCGAGACCATGGTTACCACGGGTCTGGTGCACGTTGCCGGCGAAGTTACCACTGCGGGTTACGTAGAGATTCCTCGCCTGGTGCGCGAGAAAGTCCAAGAAATCGGCTACACATCTTCAGACATCGGTTTCGATGGGGCGAGCTGTGGAGTTTCAATCTCAATCGGTCAGCAGTCACCAGACATCGCACAGGGCGTTGACTCCGGCTTCGAAACCCGCGAGGGTGGCTCTATCGACCGCTTCGACGCACAGGGCGCCGGCGACCAGGGAATCATGTTTGGTTACGCGACTAACGAGACCAAAACCTTGATGCCGACTGCCATCCACATCTCTCACCGCTTGTCGGAGCGTTTGGCTTCGGTTCGCAAGAGCGGCGAGGTCGCGTTCCTTCGCCCGGATGGCAAGACCCAGGTGACTGTGGGTTACGAGGGAACAACACCGAAGACCATCGAGGCTGTGGTGCTCTCAACTCAGCACAACCCAGGTGTTTCACATTCAGACATCGTTGACGCAATGCGCGAGAACGTCATCAACCCGATTCTCGAGCAGACCGGCCTTGATTTTTCTGGCGTGAAACTCTTCATCAACCCAACCGGCACATTCGTTGTCGGTGGCCCGATGGGCGATGCCGGCCTTACTGGTCGCAAAATCATCGTCGACACCTACGGTGGCGCAAGTCGTCACGGCGGAGGTGCCTTCTCTGGCAAAGACCCTTCAAAGGTCGACCGTTCGGCTGCCTATGCACTTCGTCACGTGGCTAAGAATGTTGTTGCGGCTGGTCTAGCCGACCGCGTCGAAGTTCAGGTTGCCTACGCAATTGGCGTAGCCCGCCCGGTTGGTCTTTATGTAGAGACTTTCGGAACCGGCAAGGTAGCCGATGAAGCTATTGTGGCGGCCATAAACGAAGTGTTCGACCTACGCCCGAAGGCAATCATCGAAAGCCTCCAGTTACTTCGCCCGATCTATTCCAAGACCGCCGCTTATGGCCACTTTGGTCGCGAACTTCCTGAGTTCACCTGGGAAGCACTCGACCGAGCAGAGGCACTTCGCTCGGCAGTAAACGCCTAGGCAATTGAATGACAGGCTTTGGTGTCGCCAGAGTCGCGATCGACTCTCCGCTTCCGCAACTCGACAGGCTCTTTGACTACGAGATTGCAGAAGCGATTCGTGGCACCATAACCGTCGGGTCGCGGGTGCGAGTGCCATTTGGCAGAGGTGCCGGTTTGTCAGACGGGTTTGTTGTTGAGCTCGTTGAGTCGTCAGACTTCAACGGCAAGCTAGCCCGCCTAGAAGAGCTGGTTTCTTCGGTTTCGGTTTTGACGCCTGAAATCTATTCGCTTTGTCGTGCAGTTGCCGACCGCCAAGCGGTGACCATTGCCGACGTTTTCAAACTTGCAATACCGACCAGATCGGTGGCCGTAGAAAAGAAGTGGCTTGCCGCGGCAGCAGAGGTCACGCCAGCGCTTACACACTTTCAATCTTCAAAAACGGGGCAAAGGTCATTCGCATTTATTGAACCTCGAACCAATGAATTCGGGGCCATCTGGGTTCAACAACTGACCAGTCGTGCCATCGCCAGCCTTGAAGCGGGGGAGTCAACCATTCTGGTTGTTCCCGATTACCGAGACCAAGCGGTGATCCTGGCCAAGCTGCGCGAGCGAATTGATGCCGAATCAATCGTCGATTACACATCGCAACAGACGAACTCCTTGCGATATTCTGCCTTCCTCAGATGCCTCTCGAGCGAGCCGGTTATCGTGGTGGGCAGCCGCGCCGCCCTCTACGCCCCGGTTGAAAACCTAGGTGAAATCATCGTTTGGGATGACGGCGACAGCAATCTTCAAGAACCTACCTCGCCTTACACGCACGCTCGAGACGTTGCACTCATTAGGCAGAGCCAGTCGAACTGCCACATCTTGTTTGCAGCCCACGCGCGCTCAAGTGAAATGCAACGGTTAGTAGAAATCGGCTACCTACAAGACATTTCAATCCCATTCGCAGTGCCAAAATTGGCCATTTCAGAAACTTCGGCTCGAGTCGATTCACTCGCATGGCAGGCCATTAGACGTGCATTGGAGGTCGGTGATGCCGTGCTTGTTCAAGTTGCCTCTCGCGGTCAATCGGTTTCGGCTTATTGCTCAGGTTGTGGCGACCGAGCCAAATGTTCTATCTGCGCCGGGCCGCTTTGGATTGATGCGCAAGGCCAACCAAAATGTCGCTGGTGCAACGCCCATAATCTTGGTTTTAGCTGCTCCGCCTGTGGCAATCGGTCACTCAAACAGGGTCGCGCAGGAGCCACACGCACCTCCGCGGAATTCGGAAAAGCGTTTCCCGGCATCAAGATCATTGAATCCAACGGAGATAACCGTCTCGAACAGGTGCCGCCTGGCAAGAAGATAGTTGTCTCGACTCCGGGGGCTGAACCCCGGGTGGATGGCGGTTACGGCGCCGTTGTGTTGCTGGACTGCAACGAGATGCTTTCTCGCGACAATCTTCGGGCAAGCGAAGACGCGATGCGAGTCTGGTCAAACACAATCGCCCTAATGAAATCTGGTGGCCTCGCGGTTGCAGTTGGTTTGCAGGGTTTCTTGGGTCAAAAACTTGCGCTTTGGTCACAGGCAGAGATAGCGCAACACGAATACCACTCTCGCGCCGAACTCCGGTTTCCACCTTTCGTACGCATGGCCTCGCTCAGCGGCGAGCGTGAATTGCTAGGCAAGGTATTAGATGCCTTGCCAAAAGAGATCGAAATACTCGGCCCTATGCCAGAAAGCTCTAAGAACGCTAGCACGGACGACTGGCGTGCTCTGATTCGCTACGAATATGCCCAGGGAGCTTCTCTGGCCGCAACTCTAAAGACCCAGGTGCTTTTAGCTACGGCGGGTACGAAGCGAGTTAGCGCCAAATCTGGCCGCGCCCAGCGTCCGATTCAAATCAAAATGGACACAGTAATCTAGAACCTTGAAAGGTTCGGTCAGTTTTTGAAAATTGTTTTCGCTGGAACGCCCGCTAATGCGGCGCAAACGCTGCGGGCACTAGCAAACTCGGCCTTCGAAGTGGTCGCCGTTTTGACCAGGACCGACGCGCTCGTTGGCCGCAAACGTATTTTGACTCCATCAGCGGTGGCAGATGAGGCCGTCAAATTGGGCATCCCAGTAATCAAGGCCAATCGTATAGACGCAGCCGTTCTTGAAGAGTTGTCAGGGGTCAATGCAGAACTTGGCATCATCGTTGCCTACGGAGCACTTTTAGATCAAGCCGCCCTCGAAAGCTTGCCAAAGGGCTGGATTAACCTTCACTACAGCCTGCTGCCAAAGTGGCGTGGTGCGGCTCCTGTTCAACGAGCAATAATGGCTGGCGACCGAGAAACCGGCGTCACGCTTTTTCAGCTAGACAAGGGCATGGATACCGGCCCAATTCACCTGCAAATTCCTACGGTTATTGAACCGACAGAGACCACGGCAGACCTATTGCCTCGGCTGACCGAACTTGGCATCAGCGGCCTTGCTGAACTTTTGCCTCGAGTTGCCGCCGGATTGACTTCACTGACCCCACAAGACCCGGCCTTGATAGATACCTTGCCAACAGCCGACAAACTAAGGCGTGAAGATGCGCGCATCAACTGGCAGGCGAACGCAGTTGAGATAGAGAATTTGATTCGCGGCCTAAACCCAGAACCGATGGCGTGGACGACTTTGGATTCCGAGGCCTTTCGCATTCTTGAAGCTCGAGCACTTGGGGTTACAGATTGGCAGTCGCTAGCTGGTGAGTCATCAGAGGTTGGCGCCGTTACTATCGCCAATGGCCGATTACTGGTCACCTGTGGTGATGGCTCGTTACTAGAGCTGAGAATCGTTCAGCCAGCCGGCAAAAAACCAATGAATTCAAACGACTGGGCAAGAGGTTTAGCTGCCGGCAAGAGAGTGATTTATGTATAACAAAAAGACCACCGCTAGAACTATTGCGCTTGACCTACTGCGCGCGGTCGAGTTGAACGATGCTTATGCCAACCTCTTGCTACCTAAACTACTTACCGAATCGAAGCTCGATTCACGTGACACCGGTTTTGCCCAAGAGCTGGCTTTTGGAACTCTTCGTTGGCAACTTTTTTACGATCGAATTATTGAGGAATGCGCCCAGCGCTACAGCGACGAAATCGACATCGAAGCGCTAATCGTGTTGCGACTTGGCGCACATCAGATTCTCGGCATGCGCGTGCCGTCTCACGCCGCTCTAAGCGAAACCGTGAACCTCACCAAGGGTCACCTGAGCCGTGGAGCTGAAGGATTTGTCAACGGAGTTCTTCGTCGTGTTTCAGAGCGCACTCGAGACGAGTGGGAAGACATCGTTCTAAGTCACATCAAAGACCCTTACGAACGACTAGCCGTCGAGTTCTCACACCCAATCTGGGTGGTTCGAGCCCTTGAGCAGGCGCTCAAGGTTGATAGTCGCAAAGAAGCCCTTCGAGACCTCCTTCTTGCCGATAACATCGCGCCTCTGGTTAGCCTCGTGGCGCTGCCCGGATTGGCAACTAAGCGAGACTTCGAAGACCTTGAGGTTGGCCCTGCAAGCCCAATCGGCGCGCTGCTAGAGGGCGGAGACCCAAACCAGCTGGCTGCCTTCCGCGAGGGTCGCATTCGAGTTCAAGACCAAGGCTCGCAGCTGGCGGCCCTCTCACTCGTCGACGCTGCACCGGTAAAGGCCGGCGAGATTTGGTTAGACATGTGCGCCGGCCCTGGCGGTAAGGCTGCATTGATGGCTGCCGAAGCCAAGTTGAACAACATTCAATTCATTGCCAACGAACTTCAGCCACACCGCGCGAAGTTAGTGAAGCAGGCGTTGGAGACCATCGATTCACACATCAAGGTCACCGTCGAAGATGGTCGCGGAATCGGCTCTTCGACTCCTGAGAAGTACGACCGAATTTTGCTTGACGCACCTTGCACCGGCCTCGGAGCATTGCGACGCCGCCCAGAAGCCCGATGGCGCAAACAACAGAGTGACGTAGCCGAACTGGCTTCGCTGCAACAGGAACTTCTTGCCAGCGCCTGGGCAGCACTAAAACCTGGCGGCATTCTTGCCTACGTGACTTGCTCACCCCACCAGGGTGAAACCACAGCAATCATCGATTGGGGTCAGAAAAAGTTGGGTGCAGAGTTCCAGCTTATGGACACCAATGCCGTGCTTGCCGAAATCAATCCGCACCTACACCTCAACCGCAACCGCAAAACTGCGCAGCTCTGGCCTGATCTAAACCAGACCGATGCAATGTTCATCGCTCTGATTACCAAATCGGTAGGCTAACAACATGTCAGCACGCATTAATCCGAGCATCCTTTCGGCCGATTTCGTGAATTTTGAACGCGACTTTGGCAGCATTGCAAACTGTGACCTTATTCACGTTGATGTTATGGACAATAACTTCGTGCCGAACCTAACTTTCGGGTTGCCAATGGTTGCCCGAATGCAGCAGGTTACCCCTAAGCCACTCGATGTGCACCTAATGATTTCGAATGTAGACAAATGGGCTCCCGGCTATGCCGAGGCCGGCGCATATTCCGTGACCTTTCATGCTGAAGCATCTGAGAACCCTGTAGCGCTGGCTCGGAATCTGCGCGCAATTGGCGCTCGGGCAGGGGTGGCAATCAAACCGGGCACCGATGTAGAACAGTATTTAGATGTCTTGCAAGAATTTGATCAACTACTAGTTATGACCGTTGAACCCGGATTCGGTGGCCAGAGCCTGATTGAAGCAACTTTAGAAAAGGTTGCCAAGGCCCGCCGCAAGATTGATGCTGAAAAACTAGATGTTTGGTTACAGGTAGACGGCGGCATCGATGAGACAAACATCGAACGTGTTGCCTCGCTTGGTGCAGACACCTTTGTGGCCGGAAGCGCGGTGTTCAAGGCCGATGATCGAGCGAAGCAAATCGAAAACTTGCGAGACCTTGCAAATGCGGGCATTCGTCACCGTCACTGAGAACTTTATAGAGCCAATTTCTAGATTTCAAAAGGGCAATCGGCCGGTTTCGACACGGTAACCTAGAGGTATGAAGTCGTTCGATCAGCTTTTCGCAGAAATAAGCGAGAAAGCAGCCACCCGCCCAGCCGGTTCAGAAACCGTTAAGTGGTTAGACGCTGGCGTGCATACCATCGGCAAGAAGGTCGTTGAAGAAGCTGCCGAAGTATGGATGGCTGCCGAGCACGAGGGCAATGAGCGCACAGCAGAAGAGATTTCTCAGCTGATTTACCACCTTCAGGTGATGATGGCCGCCAAAGGCATCACACTTCAAGACCTAGAACGATTCTTCTAAAAACTTTTTAACTACGAAAGAGACGACATTGCTTAGAGTTGCCGTCCCAAATAAGGGCATCCTTTCTGATTCAGCCATTCTCATGCTTAAAGAGGCTGGTTATACCGTTCGCCGTGACCCAAAAGACCTGCACGTTGTTGACCAGACACACGGAATCGAATTTTTCTACCTACGCCCGCGAGACATCGCTACTTACGTTGGCGCGGGCTCACTTGATGTGGGATTCACCGGTTTAGACCTGCTGCTCGACAGCCGTTCAAAGGCTGAGAGTGTTGCCGACCTCGGTTTTGGTGGTTCTACCTTTAGGTTTGCCGGCCCGGTTGGAAAGTTCAAGAGTCTAAACGACTTGTCAGGCAAGCGAGTGGCAACCGCATACCCACACCTGGTCGAAGATTTTCTAAAGGCAGAGGGTGTCTCTGTTGAACTAGTGCAACTGGATGGTGCCGTAGAGGTTGCCGTGCAACTTGGCGTAGCCGATGCCGTCGCCGATGTCGTATCAACTGGAAACACCTTGCGCCAGGCAGGGCTTGAGATCTTCGGACCAATCATCCTCGAGAGTTCTGCTCAACTCATCGTTGCGCCTAACCGCAAGGCAGACCACATGCAGCTTCTGCGACGCATGCAGGGCGTTCTGGTTGCACGTGAATACGTAATTTTTGACTACGACTGCCCAGCAGAACTTGTTGCCCAGGCATCTGCCATCACCCCGGGAATCGAATCGCCGACTATTTCGCCGATGCGAGACACCGACTGGGTTGCAGTGCGATCGCTGGTTCTTGCCACTGAAATCAATGCAAAGATGGATGAACTCTACGAGCTCGGTGCACGTGCAATCTTGGTTAGCGCGATTCACGCCGCGAGAATCTAGTGTCTCTATCGATTCGCGTCATTCCTTGCCTCGACGTCGCTGACGGTCGAGTCGTGAAGGGCGTTAATTTCCTAAACCTTCGTGACGCAGGCGACCCTATCGAGCTTGCTGCCCGCTATTACGCCGACGGAGCGGATGAACTCACCTTCTTGGATGTTCACGCGACCGTAGATAACCGATCGACGATGTACGAACTGGTTACGGCTTGTGCCGAGCAAGTCTTTATTCCGCTCACGGTCGGTGGCGGAATTCGCGAGGTTGATGATGTTGCCAAACTGCTTGGCGCCGGAGCCGACAAGATTAGCGTTGGCTCGGCAGGCATCTCGAACCCGCAGTTACTCAATGACATCGCTGCACGCTTTGGCAATCAGGTGTTGGTAATCTCTCTTGACCTTAAACGTTCGCCAAAGACAGCGTCGGGTTATGTCGTAACCACTCACGGTGGCCGAAACGAAACTGACCTCGACGCGTTGGCTTGGGTAAGGCAAACAATAGAGCTAGGAGCGGGTGAATTACTCGTCAACAGCATTGACGCCGATGGAACCAGGGCAGGCTTTGATGAAGAGATGCTGCGCGACATTCGAGCAATTGCCAAGATTCCGGTAATCGCATCGGGCGGCGCAGGCAAGGCTGC
>CANGGK010000030.1 GCA_947453475.1 Microbacteriaceae bacterium | reverse complement strand
GGCGATACTGATTATTCGCCAGATTTTGGTTCCGCACCAAGATTCAAAGTAGTTGGCAGCGGGTAAGCCGCTGGGTTTACAACCCTAACAATCTCGTTTAGAACTCGTGTCGTGGCCGCCTCGCCCACCCAAAGGTGCTTGGCTCCATCCACGCCAATAATTTCAATGTCCTCGACCATTGAGAAACGTTCCCTTGCTGCCTCTGGTTGAAGGTAGTCGTCGAATTCGGGAACTAGAGCAATCAAGTGCTTTTGCGAACCGTTCCAACGAATCAACTCTTCGTCTGAGGTTCGATGTAGGGGTGGAGATAGCAACACCGCTCCCAAGATTGGCTGATCAACGCCATATTTGAGCGCCAGCTCGGTGCCAAAAGACCAGCCGACCAACCAAAGGTTTGGCAACCCGCGAGCCACAGCAAACTGAACCGCTGCGGCGACATCGGCATGTTCGGTGTTGCCGTGCCCAAATTCACCCTCACTGGTGCCATGTGGCGAGCTAGTGCCTCGGGTATTGAACCTGAGCACCGCCAAGTCGGCTAAGAACGGTAGACGGTTAGATGCCTTGCGCAAGACGTGCGAATCCATAAACCCGCCGTGAGTTGGCAAAGGGTGCAAAGTGATGAGAGTGGCTACTGGCGGCTTACCGATAGGTAGGGCTAGCTCGCCAATTAGTTTCAGACCGTCAGATGTCTCTAAAGTAATTGCCTCGCGCGTGCAAGGCAGTTCTACACCTGAACGAATCTCAACCTCTCCCGAAACTTCAAAACTCATAGCAACGGCCCTTGAAAAGACTTCCAACAGGCGTTGTGAAAGTGCCTTCGCGTTTCAACGCCACGAATTTCATCCCAGGCTACTAAGTGGCTGATGCCTTTGGAAATTTGCAGGTGGCAGTGTGGGCAAACCCAGGTTTTACCGTCATCGGCGTTCGCACCCACGCTGGTTTGTGTGGTGTACTCAACACCGCGTTTAATTTCTGATTTGCGCAGGCCGAGGCGAACGGTATTTAAATCAAGTTCTTCAACTTCATCGGTTCGAGGTCGAGATCGCTTTGGTCTATTGCTGCGTGGCATTAGTACCAGCCAAATTTGTCCGAGTGAGCCAGGGCTCCACACGGCGCACCGAAGCGGGCCTTGATGTATTTAATGCCCCATCGAATTTGAGTCTCTGGATTGGTTAGCCAGTCTGCACCTTCACTGGCCATCTTGGTACCTGGTAGCGCCTGAGGAATTCCGTAGGCACCAGAACCGGTATTTGCTGCGTTTACGCGCCAGTTTGACTCACGTTCCCAAAGCTTGACGAGACATGAATACTGATCTTCGCCGAACTTTAGATTGGTCAGCATGTCAAAGGCATAAGACTTGGCAGTACCAGGGCTTGGCAGGGTTGCCGATTCAACGAACATGGCCGCTGCGTCGCTACCCGTAACAATATTGAAACCACCGCGGGTGAATGAAATTTGCTGCGTGCTTGCGTAGCCGTAGGTCTGGGTCGGGTCTTTTTCATTTGCGAAATCAAAAGCCATCATCGTGCTCGCACTTGCCATTGTTCCCGAATATGGGTCAACGATTGTCACCAAGACGAAGGAAACCGAGAAGAGGAAACCCCAAAGCGGGCGAAAGAAGTGACGCTTTAACTTCGGCACGCGAGGGCGAGTCAGCGGTGTTTTATCGAAGGCAAGGTCGGCATAGTGCCCTACCTTTTGCGACAGCGATGGCTGCATAGCCTCGTGTCTACCCATGAAAACCCTCTTGAATCTAGCCCGGTGGTCAAAATATCAGTCTACCCGAGTGGGGTTTTACTGACTAGATTTCAGCTGAAGCATTGGCCTGCTTCCGCCTTTGCGGTTATTGGCTTGGCAAGGGTTGTTTTGGGCAGGCAACTAGCACCTGCTGTATTGCTGCCTTTTCGGCCGCTGTTACCCAGAGCCGGTACTTAGACTTGACGGCCACCTGCCGTGCCACATAGGCGCACCGGTATGCCTTATTGGGAGGCAACCAGGAAGCGGCATCGCCGTCGCCCTTCGATTCGTTAGTTGGCCCATCAACCGCAAGTAGATTCAAAGGGTCGTTATACAACGCATAGCGTGAGTTTGAACTAATTTGTTGGGCACCCTTCTGCCAAGCATCGCTTAGCGCCACAACGTGATCGATTTGAACGGCGAGTGATGTTTTTACGCCGCGCACAAAGTCGATCTTTCGCCCGGTATAGGGGTCAAGGAGGGTTCCAGTGGCAACCATACAGTTTTCACCGGAACGCCAGGTGATCGATTTTAGGTCGCGTTTGAGTATGAAGTTTCTAGTGTCACAGCCAGAAATAGTGCCCCAGCCATCGCTGAACAAGCTGCGCGCATAACCGGTTTTCGGCGCGCGACCTTTTACGGCAAGCTTTGCCAGAATCTGCACTGCAGTAGATTGGCCGGCAGCCTGCGCTGGCAATAATTCTGTTGCAGAAGCGCTTAGAAGCAACGTCAGCGCCATAGCGCCTAACGTCACGAACCTAGCGGTTTTGTTCAATTTGCAAAGCCTCGATGACTCGATCTATGAAGGCATCCACCTGTGCTTCAACGTAACCGCCGCGCTTTGCGTTGAACACAACGCGCCTGACGTCATCCATGCCGATTGACGCTCCAGAATCCAAATGTCTTGCAATGTGCTCACACAGCGCGTCTACCTGCTTGCGACTGTATCCGCGAAGTAGCAGCCCGGTGCTCGAGAATCGTTTCTTACGAGGGCGCTCTACTCGGCCACGGACGAGTTCGAGAACTCTGGCGAGGCGATCGTCCAAGGCATAACTACCCTTCGCGGTCTTTTGACGTTGAATCTCACGGCTGGCAAAGCTGTCTTCGAGCTTATCCATGGCAGCATCGATAACATCTGGGGCGTACCCACCGTGAACGAGGTCGAACTCGGTATTACGAACATCGTGAGCACTAATTCCGCCTTCGACTGGGCTTGTGAACTGACCCCGAGCCTGTGCAAGAAAGTTGTCGACCTGCTCGGCCGAATAGCCTGGCTTGTTTTTGTCTACTCGAGGGAAGGTAAAGCTCATTGATTTAGTCTTTCAGCCCGAAATTATTAGGCGATTGGGAAGAAAATACTTGCGAAAAGATAGGCGATCAGAGCCGCCGGCAAAATTGAATCGAGTCTGTCCATAATTCCGCCGTGGCCAGGCAAAAGTGAACTCATGTCTTTCACGCCGAGATCGCGTTTGATGAGGGATTCTGCCAAATCGCCAAAGACAGCCGCAAGTAGCATTAGGGCTGCGAAAAGCACACCTAGCCACCAAGCTGCATGCAACGCGAAGACCAAGAATAGAACCGCCGAAATTGAGCCGCCGATAATCGACGCAATCAAACCTTCGATACTTTTTTTTGGGCTTACCCCCGGAGCCATCTGATGTCTTCCAAGCTTGCGGCCAACTAGGTAGCCCATGGTGTCAATCATCGAGACGGTAACGACGAACGCGATAACCCAAATGGCGCCATCCTGAGGGCGACGCAAAAGGAGCACGGCAAAACTAGTCATCAGCGGCACATAAATGACCACGAAAGCCGAGGCGGCAAAGTCACGGATGGTTGTCTTGAATGCCTGCATCGGCGCCTGACGTCGTTCCCATAGCAACTGAATCGTTCGCCAGACAATCAGTGCGGCCACTGTGGCAAGCGATACCAACCACTGAGCCTCCGCTCCCCCAAAAAACGCCGCCGGCATAATCAAAACCGACCCAATAACGCTCGGTATACGCGGAACGTACCAGCCCTTTATTCGAAGGGCTGTCGAAAGCTCCCAAGCCCCAAAGCCTGCAGCTGCAGCCGCTAGAACCATGAACAGCTCTTTGTAAATCAACACGGATAGCAGAAAAGCGCCACCAAGTAACAGGCCAACAGCAATCGACTTCGATAGGCTGCGGCCTGCAGGGGCGCTCTTCTGATCAGACAATTAGACCTCTAGAAGTTCAGATTCTTTGCGCTTCAAAGCCTCGTCGATTGCGTCGACATAGTTCTTGGTCAAAGTATCGAGTTCTTTTTCGGCACGAGCGATTTCATCGTCGCCTGCTATGCCGTCTTTCTTGGCCGCAGCCAAGTCATCGTTGCCCTTGCGGCGAATGTTTCGCACTGCCACTCGGTGGTCTTCGGCCTTGCCCTTTACCAATTTGACATAGTCGCGACGACGCTCTTCGGTTAGGTCAGGAAGAGTGATGCGAATTAGGTTGCCATCGTTCTGAGGGTTGGCATCAAGGTTTGGCATCTCGCGAAGTGCCTGTTCGATTGCCTTGAGCGCACCCTTGTCGTAAGGGGTAATGACGATTGTGCGAGCCTCTGGGTTAGCCAACTGACCTAGCTGACCCAGTGGGGTCGGAGTGCCGTAGTAATCAACCATCACCTTCTGGAAGAGCTGAGGGTTAGCGCGACCGGTGCGCACGTTGGCAAAGTCTTCCTTTGCAGATTCAACGGCTTTGGCCATCTTGTCGGTTGCTGTCTTTAGGATCTCGGTAAGCATGTTCTCTCCTGTTTTCTAAAAATCTACGAAACCTATGCGGTTACGAAGGTGCCAATCTTCTTGCCTTGGATGGCATCCGTGACATTGCCTTCGCCTTGCATTCCAAAGACACGCATCGGCATCGCGTTATCCATGCAGAGGCTGAACGCTGTGGCGTCAACCACCTTGAGGCCTTGAACCAGAGCATCCTGGTAAGTAATCGAGTCAAGTTTTACTGCGCTCGGGTCTTTCTTCGGGTCGGCAGAATAGACGCCATCAACGCCGTTCTTTGCGACAAGCACTTCATCCGCGTGAATTTCGAGTGCGCGCTGAGCAGCTACGGTATCGGTAGAGAAGTAAGGTAGACCGGCTCCGGCACCGAAGATAACAACTCGACCCTTTTCTAGGTGACGAACCGCACGAAGCGGAATGTAGGTTTCGGTAACCTGGGCCATGCTGATTGCCGACTGAACTCGGGTGCTTACGCCGGCCTGCTCTAGGAAGTCTTGAAGTGCGAGGGCGTTCATTACGGTGCCCAACATACCCATGTAGTCGGCTCGAGAGCGGTCCATGCCTCGCTGAGAAAGTTCCGCTCCGCGGAAGAAGTTGCCGCCACCAACGACAATCGCTACTTCGGCGGTCTTGGCGCCTTCAGCAATTTCACGGGCCATTTCGGCAACGATGTCTGGGTTTACGCCGAGGGTTCCTCCACCAAAAGCCTCACCCGAAAGCTTGAGCAGTACGCGGCGCTTCTTCTGTGTCATGAAACCCTCCTGGAGTCTGTAATTTTCTTCTTCTATTGTAAACGAGCAGCAAAAAAGGCTCGGCCGAAATCGACCGAGCCTTTGATGTTTTTAGCTTTGTTTATGCACCGACGCGGAAGCGTACGAATGCTGAAACAGTAACGCCAGCGTTCTCAAGAACCTTGGCGACTGACTGCTTGTTATCCTTAGCGAAGTCCTGCTCAAGAAGCACGTTTTCCTTGAAGAAGCCGGTTACGCGGCCTTCAACGATCTTTGAAAGCGCAGCCTCTGGCTTGCCTTCGTTGCGTGCGGTTTCTTCAGCAATGCGACGCTCGGTTGCTACAACCTCTGCGTCAACGTCATCACGGGTAAGAACGGTTGGCGAGAATGCTGCAATGTGAACTGCAACATCGTGAGCGGTCTCTGCGTCTGAACCAGAGTAAGCAACTAGCACGCCAACCTGAGGAGGTAGGTCCTTGCTGGTGCGGTGTAGGTAAGCGTCAACGGCTGCATCCTTTAGTGATGCAACGCGGCGTAGCTCAACCTTTTCGCCCATGATGGCTGCTTCGTCGTTGATTACGTCAGAAACTGACTTGCCACCTAGGTCTGCAGCTAGTGCAGCCTCTAGGTTCTCGGCGCCAGCCGCAGCAATTGCATCTGCAACTGAGTCAGCAAGCTCAACGAACTTCGGGGTCTTTGCAACGAAGTCGGTTTCGCAAGCAAGCTCAACTAGGTAGCCGGTGCCACCGTGTACACGAGCAACGATCAAACCGTTGCTGGTGGTGCGACCTTCACGCTTGGTAACGCCCTTTAGGCCCTTTAGACGAAGGAACTCAAGAGCCTTGTCGACGTTGCCGTCGGCCTCGTCAAGAGCACCCTTGCAGTCCATCATTCCGGCGCCGCTGCGGTCGCGCAACGCCTTTACATCTGCGGCGGTGTAGTTTGCCATCTTTACTTTGCTTCCTCTACTGCATCAGCTGCTGCTGGTGCTTCAACGGTCTCGGTTGCTGCTGGAGCCTCAACTGCTGCTGGAGCTTCAACTGCTGCTGGAGCGGCTGCTGCCTCGCCCTGCTCAAGAAGCTCGCGCTCCCACTCGGCTAGAGGCTCTGCTGCTGCCTCAGGCTTTGCGTGACGAGCGATTAGGCCCTCAGCAACTGCGTCAGCGATAACGCGGGTAAGTAGGTGAACTGAACGAATTGCGTCGTCGTTTCCTGGGATACCAATGGTGACCTCGTCTGGGTCACAGTTGGTGTCGAGGATACCGATAACTGGAATGCCCAGCTTCTTCGCCTCAGTGATTGCTAGGTGCTCCTTGTTGGTGTCTACAACCCAGATCGCTGATGGAGTCTTGGTGATGTTGCGGATACCGCCAAGAGCCTTTACAAGCTTGTCCTTTTCGCGGCGAAGGATAAGAAGTTCCTTCTTGGTTAGACCAGTCTTGGTTGCGCCTGAGAAGTCCATGACCTCAAGTTCCTTTAGGCGTGAAAGGCGACCCTGGATGGTCTGGAAGTTGGTCAAAAGACCACCCAACCAACGCTGGTTGATGTAAGGCTGGCCTACGCGAAGAGCCTGCTCGGCGATTGCTTCCTGAGCCTGCTTCTTGGTACCTACGAATAGGATGCTGCCGCCGTGTGCAACGGTCTCCTTCACGAAGTCATATGCCTTGTCAATGATGGCAAGTGACTGCTGAAGGTCAATGATGTAGATGCCTGAACGGTCGGTTAAAATAAAACGACGCATCTTTGGGTTCCAACGACGGGTCTGGTGACCGAAGTGAACGCCACTGTCAAGCATCTGGCGAATAGTTACAACTGCCATGGCAGTCTCCTTTTTCGGCGCGCGAAGGCGCCACTCAGTTTTCTGTTTCAGACGGTTGCCTGATACACCTGGTGCCGGACCTGTTCCGCCTTGATTTCTCAAGGACTGAGTGGAACGTGGATCTGATTCGGCACGCGAAGTCAACGAGCACGACAAAGCGCACAAGTTGCTAGTTATGAGCATACCAGTTCATTCCGCTCGTTATCCACCTCTTTGTCAATGTTTAAGCGAGTTTTCGGCCCACCCGAGATGCTGTTTGGGTGCTAAAACTACTAGTCGCAGCGACACTCGCTGCTTTGTCAATAACCATGTGTCCTGGTGGTTCCGCAAACGCCACTCCTAACGGGTGGCAGCTTCCGTTTCTTTCACCTCACAGGTTGATTAGGCCCTACTTGCAACCGACTAGCGATTATTCGGCCGGTCATCGGGGTGTTGACTATGACATCACAACTGACGAGCCGGTCTTCGCCCCGGCAAATGGAGTGATTTCGATAGCCGAAAAGATTGTCGATCGAAACGTAATCGCCATCAAACATGAAGGCTCATTGGTTAGCGAGCTTGAACCGGTATGCACAGCCCTTGAAGTTGGCGACCAGGTGCGCAAGGGCGATCTGATTGGTAGGGTCTGTGAGCCCGATGTTGCCTACCGAAACCATTGCGAGGCGGGAAACTGCCTACATTTTTCACTCAGGCTCAGTGGAAAATATCTTTCGCCACTTGCGCTAATTGGCGGGTTGAACCCGTCGCGCCTACTTCCCTACGCTCGCGGGTGAGCGTTCTTGTAGCCATCGCGAAGGCGCTCGATTGATACATGAGTGTAGATCTGGGTAGTGCCAAGACTGGCGTGGCCAAGCAGTTCTTGCACTGCGCGCAGGTCTGCCCCACCATCGAGCAGGTGAGTGGCCGCGCTATGGCGAAGCGAGTGAGGCCCCGCCACGCCTGATGTCGTGTTCTCTAATAGACCGGCCACCAAGCCGTAAACCTGACGCACGCCAATTCTTTGGCCTCGACCAGACAGAAACAGCGCCTGAGCTGAACCCTCCACGGCTAGTTCGTTGCGGCCGTAACGCAACCAGTTATCGAGAGCGTCTCTCGCCGGTTGACCAAATGGAACCATTCGCTCCTTAGAGCCTTTTCCCATCAAACGAACAATGTTTCGGCTGTAATCGACCGAACCGAGGTCTAAGGCAACCAACTCACTAACTCGGGCGCCCGTGGCATACAACAACTCAACAGCCGCTAAATCTCGAAGACCGTTCGGGTTATCGGTCGTAGCTTGAGTGCTCAACCAACCGAATATTTGGTCGAGGCTTTCGCGAGAAACAACTTTGGGCAGCGAACGACCCGCCTTCGGCGAGCGCAGCCTCAACCCTGGGTCTTCGGCTAGGTGGCCTGACTTATGCGCCCAGCTAGTGAACGAGCGGGCCGCTGCGCTTTTACGTGCAATTGTGGCCTTCGACGCGCCCTTCTCGCTTACGCGCCAAAGCCAGTCTCTGAGGAGTTCGAGGTTTAACTGCTCAAGTGGCGCTTTTTCGTCGAGCTGGAAGGTTGCCTTTAGGTCTTGTAGGTCGGCCAGGTATGCCTTCAGCGTGTTCGGCGAGTAGCCCTTGGCAGAGCCGAGAAACACCGAGTAATCGGCGAGCGCTCTTTCGAAGGTTATGACCATGATTCAAACTTAGTTTGACCAGCTTCACGATTTTCGACGCCACCCAACCGAGTCTTGTTCGATTATCCCCATGAGTGACAGGCTGGCCAAACCGATTTGTGCCTCTGAGCTGGTAAGACCAGCGAGCGTTTGGATAGACCCCAGAGTGGCCCCTGAGAAGCCAATGGCATCGAGAACGCGGGTTTCCAGTGCACCTAAGCCTGACCCCGCTTCAATCGTCAGGGTTGAGCCGCCGACTATCAGTTCGAGGATGTCTTCTGCACAGGTGACCAGTTCTGCCTCACCGTTGCGAATGAGTTGATGGCAACCGTCTGACCCTGGCGTGTTTATAGGGCCAGGAACAGCAGCTATTGGCCTACCTAGCTCGCGTGCCCGATTGGCAGTACTCACAGCCCCAGAGCGCGGGTTTGCTTCTACGACAACTGTTGCTTGCCCCAGTGTGGCGATTAGGCGATTGCGTTGCAGAAACCGCCATTTGGTTGGCTCTGCGCCTGGGGGCATTTCGCTTAGCAACGCACCGTTCGAAGCTATGGTCTTGAACAATTCACGGTTTCCCGATGGATACAGGCGATCTACGCCACCGGCCATCAACGCGAAGGTCTTTCCAGCCGCAGATAGAGCAGCTCTGTGAGCCGCCGCATCTATGCCGTAGGCTCCTCCAGAAACAATAGAGTAACCACGCTCTGCCAAGGGTTGAATCAGCTCTTGACATGCAGACTCCCCGTAGGTTGTTGCCATCCTTGAACCTACGAATGCCACCGACCTCCCAAGCTCGGCCAGCGATTCTTTGTCACCTATCCCCCAGAGCCCTCTCGGCGAGTGGTGTTCGAGGTCAGCGAATGCCAGTGGCCAACCTTGCATGCCCTCGATTACGAACCAACCTCCTACACCAGCGAGTCGTTCGCAGGCTACAAACACCGATTTGAGGTTCATCCTTGGTAGCCATCTCTCTCGAGCATCAAGAATGGTCTTCTCAAATTTGCCGAACTTCTGAACCTCTAACGGGTCAGTACCTACCTCGTTGAAAAGATCTAAATATCCATGCGGGCTGGTTCTACTAATCTCTAGCTCGAGCGCTCTGGCTGGCCCGAATGCGCTAATCAACTGCCCCGCAAAGGCATCGCCGGGTTCGCAAATGACACTCCAGGCAAGAGTCGCAAAGTAATCGACTACATCAGGCACCGATTCGCTCTCAGAAACCAAGGATATTGTCTGCTGCATTTGCCGTTCTGAGACTCTGAGATCTATCTCGGCTACCACGATGTGACCCCGTCTCCGCCACGCAAAAGAGTAGCCTTGGCCACATCCTCAGGCTGCACCTGTGAACGGCCAGCCAAATCGGCACTCGACCACGCGAGCCTTAGGCAACGGTCATAGCCCCTCATGCTCAAAGTTCCACGATCGAGTGCGAGGTTTAAGGGCGCCACGACATCCTTTGCGATTTGAAGATGTCGTCGTAGGTACGCACCGGGCACTTGTGCGTTGACTTCCCATGGTGTTCCGGCAAGGCGTTGTTTAGCTCTTTGGCGCGCTTGAATGACACGTTCCCGGAGCTCAGCGCTGGATCTGCCGATCTGCAATGCCCCCAATCGTGCAAGCGTGATCTGCGCGGGGCTAACCGGTTGCAACCTCAGCCGCACGTCAATTCGGTCAAGGAGTGGCCCCGAGAGCTTACCGAGGTAAGCCATACGTGCCGAGGACGCACAAACGCAAGCACGCGCCTTGCCAGCAAAATTGCCACACGGGCAAGGGTTCGCTGCCATGACAAGCTGAAACCTTGCCGGAAACCTAGCCACTCCCGCACTTCGATGCACAAGAACTTCGCCAGATTCTAGGGGTTGGCGCAGAGACTCTAAGAACTGACGTTGAAACTCAGGCGCTTCGTCAAGAAACAGCACCCCTTGATGAGCCAGCGATACGAGCCCCGGCCTTGGAAAACCGGCACCTCCCCCGATTAGTGAAGCCAAGGTTGCACTGTGATGCGGCTCTTCAAAAGGCCTAACCCGCGACATGGCTAGCGAACCCGACTTTCGAAACCTGCCCGCGATTGAGCGAAGTGCAGTTACTTCAATCGACTCGTCGTTAGTGAGTGGCGGCAATATTGACGGGATTCGCTCTGCAATCATGGTTTTACCTGCACCGGGCGGGCCAATCAAAAGCATGTGGTGTGCGCCTGCGGCGGAAATGGCTGCAGCCTCGACGGCTTCATCCTGACCAATGACATCGGCAAAATCAGGAACAGCTGGTTCGGATGTTTTCTCGGCAGGTTCAGCGACTGCCGCAGTCAGCAAGTTGTTCTCTTGGAGTCTTGCGCCGTGAAAACGGGCGACTTGAGCCAAATTGCCGGCACCGAGCACTTTGACGCCTTCAACGAGACTCGCTTCAGCGAGATTTTGGATGGGCACGATTACTGAAGCCCACCCCGACTGCTTAGCTGCCAAGACAGCCGGTAGGATGCCTTCCACTGCACGAAGTGAGCCATCCAAACCTAGTTCTCCCAGGTGGATGAAATTCGAAACTGATGAGGCCGGAATTTTGCCATCGGCGGCCAAGATGGCAACCGCAATAGCCAGATCGAAAATGGAGCCTCGTTTGGGCACAGATGCAGGCGAAAGATTTACCGTCACTCTGCGGCCCGGTAGGGCCAAACCCGAATTGTGGGCAGCCGCCCGCACCCTATCCCGAGCCTCAGATAGTGAAGCATCGGGCAAACCCACCAGCACGAACGAGGGCAGATTGCTAGAAATTTCAGCCTCGATCTCGATGATTGTGCCACTTAAACCCAGCAGGCTTACCGCGAATGCTTTCGCTAAAGTCATCAGAAGACCTGCTTCAAGTGTTCAATCGACACCTTGCCGCCGTTGACCAGAACCGCAATGGCATCCAATCGCACTTTGATTCCAGAGACTTGCTTGACGGCACACCAATCGGCTGCGAGACGCCGCATCCTGGCAACTTTTTCAAGAGTGATTGCTTCGAAAGGATGGCCGAAGTCTGAACCACTACGAGTTTTTACCTCGACAAAGACGATTCGACCGTTTTCATTGGCGATCAAGTCGATTTCGCCAATTCTTGAACGCCAGTTTCGTTCGACTATTTCGTAGCCGAGGTCTTTTAAATAGTCGGCGGCACGCTCTTCACCGTAACGCCCAAGGAATTGTTTGCGATTCATTCAATGAATCTGCCCGAAAGCAAGGAACTACAGGGATCGCTCGAAGAATCTGTGCAAAAAACAGCAACCCGGATATGGCTGTGCAGTGCGTTTATTCGCCTACTGCAAGTTCCTTAGGGATGTCGAAGGCCTTGCCCGAAAGCTCCTCAACGTTTACATCCTTGAAGGTTAGAACCCGCACGTTCTTTACGAAACGATCGGTTCGGTAAATGTCCCAAACCCAAACGTCTGCCATGTTGAGTTCAAAATAGAAGTCAGTGGGGGTGTCGATGCGAACCAGAGTGACCTCATTAGCAAGGTAAAAGCGGCGCTCAGTCTCAATGACGTACTTGAAAGTCGCGACCACGTCTTTGTACTCGCGATAAAGAGCAAGCTCAGCCTCGCGGTCGTAGTCGTCGATTTCGTTTTCGTCCATGGATTTAGTCTATTCCTCGAACGCGAGTTGCCCGTCGCCCAGAATCTTAGTTAGCCAGGTATGGCGATGCTCAATTGATGGGCCAACGGTTTTGATTGCTTGGATGTGCCCTTCAGAGGCATAACCTTTGTGGCCTTCAAAGCCAAAATCTGGAAAGTCGATGCTCAAGGCAATCATCAGGTTGTCTCGTTCAACTTTAGAGATGACCGATGCAGCTGCAACCGAAACACAATCTCGGTCAGCTTTGGTTCTTACTTTTACCGGAATGCCCGATGCCTTTGCTCCGAGCCAATTATGTGAACCGTCAAGGATAATCACGGCCCCATCCTGGGCGATTGCCTGACGCAACGAAAGATCGCCGAGCAAGACATCGAGCGCACGGCCTGCAGACAGCGCCAACGACTTAACTATGCCCAATGAATCTATTTCTTGGGCCGAGGCCATGCCAACCGCAGACCCAAAGACCCACGACTTGACGGGTTCGAGAATTTCGTTACGAGCCTTCTCGCTCAATAACTTGGAGTCTTTGAGGTTTGCTGGCCAAGGTAAATCAGCCCGCTCATCGCGTGAATCTAGGATTGCGACACCGACGGCTACTGGGCCGGCAATAGCTCCGCGCCCCACCTCATCCATGCCGATTATGAATCGAGCACCAGAGGCCCAGAGTTCACGCTCGAGGTTAAGGCTTGGGAACGTCTTTGAAGACATTTGAGAAGTTATCTAGCCAAGTCCAGTGGGCGCTTGGCCAACTGATAACAACGGCACGCCCTACGATGAACTGCTTGGCAACGAAACCCTTGCTTGGCAGGTCTCCGTGGAAGCGCGAGTCTTCGCTATTGCCGCGGTTGTCACCCATAACCCAAATTGACCCCTCAGGCACGGTCACATCAAACTTGACGTCTGATGGCTTGACGCCCTTATCAAGGTAGGGCTCAGTGATTGCCTTGCCATTGATGGTTAGTTTGCCGTCGGCACTGCAGCACACGATGTGGTCGCCGCCAAGACCGATGACGCGCTTGACCAGGTGCTGGCTGCTGTCTGGGGCGGTTAAGCCGAAGGCGGAGAGGAACCAGTCGGCGGTGGCTTCAATCGGAGTCTGAGCCTTGCTCGAAACCGTACCCAGCCAACCTCCTGGGTCTTTGAAGACCACTACATCGCCGCGCTCAATTGGAACGACGTTTGGTACTAGCTCGTTGACGATGATGCGGTCATCGATTTGAAGCGTTGAAAGCATCGAACCCGAAGGCACGAAGAAACTGCGAACCAAGAAAGTCTTGATTAAAAGAGAAAGCACCAACGCCGAGCCCACGATTACCAAGAGGTCGATCAAGAACGAAACAAAAATGTTCCTTCTAAAACGACTCCACTTAGAACCGGGGTGGCGTGGTGCTTTTCTTTTCGGGCTTAAGAACTGCCCAAGGTTAGTCATGGTCTAAAACGTGATGTTTAGAGGATGCTTAGTGGTTGTCGCGCTTTTCGGCGATCTTCGCCTTCTTGCCGCGTAGGTCGCGTAGGAAGTAAAGCTTCGCACGGCGAACTGCACCGCGTGAAACAACTTCGATCTTCTCTAGAACTGGTGAGTGAACTGGGAAGGTACGCTCAACACCAACCTGGAATGAAACCTTACGAACGGTGAAGGTCTCGCGAACCGACTCGCCTGAACGACGAATAACGATGCCCTTGAAAACCTGAACACGGCTGCGGCTACCTTCAATGATGTTTACGTGAACGTTCACGGTGTCGCCAACACGGAATGCTGGGATGTCTGAACGTAGTGACGCTGCGTCGACTGAGTCGAGAATGTGCATTTTGAATCCATCTCTGTTACTGCACGCAGGTCAACAACGGGTAAGTTTTTGATGATTTGTGTTCTAAATGCCTAACTCCCCTGCGGCAGAGTATTGAAGGCGAACAACCTGTTTATTCTAGCGGGTAAGCGCTATTCAGGCAATAAGTCTGGGCGAACGCGCTTGGTGCGCTCAATTTGCTGGTCTTTTCGCCACTTCGCAATCAACGCGTGGTTGCCACTCAGCAAAACGTCGGGCACCTCTAGTTCACGCCAAACCGCCGGCTTGGTGTAGCTCGGGTATTCGAGAAGGCCATCCGAGTGCGATTCTTCGACAAGGCTCTCGGCATTGCCAATAACGCCAGGGATGAGGCGCGCGATTGCTTCGACCATTGCGATGGCGGCAACCTCGCCGCCGTTGAGTACGTAGTCACCGAGGCTGATGAGTCGAACTCGCCCCTTAGTCGCCGCGTAATCGACCACGCGTTGGTCGATGCCCTCGTATCGGCCGCAGGCAAACACAATGTGATCTTCTTTGGCTAGTTCGTAAGCGGTCGCCTGCTTGAACTGTTCGCCGGCTGGTGACGTGAAAATGATTGTTACATTGCCGTCGGCAGGCAAAATCTCATCAAAGGCTTCGCCCCAAGGCTCGGGCTTCATGAGCATGCCGGCACCGCCACCATAGGGGCTGTCGTCAACGGTTTTGTGCTTGTCGTGCGTGAAATCGCGAAGATCATGAACCCGAAGATCGATGATTTCTTTCTCGCGGGCTTTGCCCAGCAAGGAAATATCTAGAGCCTTGAAGTACTCCGGAAAAATCGAAATAGCGTCAATGCGCACGATTATTCCTCGACTACCTCTTCGAATAGACCGCCAGGAGGGGTAATGGTTACCTCGCCCTTTTCAATGTCTACACTCGGCACGAATGCCTTGATGAAAGGCAGAAGAACCTCTTCAGTTTCGGTCTTGACTGCAAGACAGTCTTGAGCCGGTAGGTGATCGACGCGGATTACCTCGCCAATCTGAACACCGTCACGGATTACCTTCAGGCCAATCAGTTGGTGGTCATACCAGGCGTCTGGTTCTTCAGGAAGAACTTCAACGTCGGCGTTCACGAGCAAAATTGCCTTGATCAGAGTTTCGGCCGCGTTGCGGTCATCCACGTTCTCAAGAAAGAGAACCGGCGACTGGTTGTAGTAGCGAAGTTCCTTTACGGTTACGGTCTTGCCGAACCAAGGAGAGGTGTCTGGAACCTGAAGGTCTAAGACTGCGCCTGTTTTGAACCGAGTGTCAGGGCTATCGGTATATAGTTCGAGTTTGAAAGCTCCCTTTAGGCCGTGCGCTTTGACTAAGCGGCCAACTCGGAGCGTGGTCTTGCTAGAAATCGGTGTCCACCACGTCTACACGAACCTTCTTGCCATCAGCAAGAGCGTTTACTAGAGTGCGCAGCGCCTTGGCGGTGCGGCCGTTGCGCCCGATCACGCGGCCCAGATCGTCTGGGTGCACGTGAACCTCAAGCAAGTCTCCTCGCGAGGTTGATCGTGCAGTCACGGTAGCGTCGTCTGGATTGTCGACGATTCCCTTGACCAGGTGTTCGAGCGCAGCGGCTAGCACTTACTTAAGCCTCTTCTGCAGGAGCAGCAGCTTCTTCAGCTGCCTCTTCTACAACTGCAGCTTCTTCAACTACGGCTGCTTCTTCAGCAGCTGGAGCCTCAACGGCCTCGTCTGCTGCATCTGCAACTGCGTCTTCGATAACTGCTACTGCTTCGTCAGCTGCATCTGCAGCCTCAGCGATAACGTCGTCAGCGGCTGGGGTCTCTTCAACCTTAGGAGCTACCTTGATCTCTGCCTTTGGCACGAGAACGGTCTTCTTCTTTGAGTCGATTACGTACTCAGCCTTAGCTTCCTTCACCTGGACGGTGTTCTTAGCGTTCTTGTCGCCCTTTGACTTCTGAAGGTCACCGGTGAGCTTAAGAAGAACTGCTACCTGCTCGGTTGGCTGTGCGCCAACGCCAAGCCAGTACTGAGCGCGCTCAGAGTTGATCTCGATGATTGATGGGTTCTCGGTTGGCACATAGCGACCGATCTCCTCGATTGCGCGGCCGTCACGCGCGGTGCGTGAGTCAGCTACGACGATGCGGTAGTGAGGTGCACGGATCTTGCCCATGCGCTTGAGGCGAATTTTTACAGCCACGATTGCTCCTGTTTTTCGTAATGGTGCGAACGTTCAACCGTGAGCGTGGGGGCACACTCGGTGAAAAAGCTCTAGGGG
>CANGGK010000029.1 GCA_947453475.1 Microbacteriaceae bacterium | reverse complement strand
ATGTTGTCTAGTCGCGAAAGCAACATTCCTCGGTAGCTCAATTGGCAGAGCAATCGGCTGTTAACCGATAGGTTCTTGGTTCGAGTCCAAGCCGGGGAGCCAATCTTTCTGAAACCAGGAGGCCACGTGATTCAGTGGATCCAAGGTCACAAGTGGCTCTCCCCAATAATCCTTGCAGGAGCTCTTTATTTAGCTCTCGGCACCCTTGATTTCTTCATCCAAGGCCCATCTTCGCTGATTCCTGGTTTTATTTTTGCAGTGGCGTTAGCCCTATCGGCCAGACTTCCTCAGGCATCGGTTCCACTGATTGCCATCGCTGCTGCTGCTGAAATCATGTTCGGTTTGCGCCCCGTGGCAGCTAACCTATTGACCTGCGCAATCCTTTTTGTAATCGCGGTGTTCGCGAATCGCTTATTGCGACGAATCGCCCTTTTAGTCACGCTCATTTCTGGTGTTGTACTCAGCTGGTATGTGAGTTTCACGTTGCCGCTAAGCACTGATGTCTATGGTCTGCTTCTTCTAAACGAAGCGGGTCGGTTCACCGGACTACTTCTGGGGCTAGCGGTAGTCTTCGCGTTCAATAGCCTGTTCTGGATTTTGGGTCGGCTTGGTGCAACACAGTACTTTCACGTTGGGTCGAGTCAAGACAAGGCTGTTGCCAGACGCAATCAAGCCGAGCTGGCTATTCAAATCGCAGAGCAGAATGAGCGCCTAGAAATCGCTCGTGACATTAACGAACTCATCATTCAAAAAATAACTGCAGTGATAAGCCTTGCCGACGGTGGAACTTACGCAGTAAAAGCAGACCCGAGTGCTGGGCAGAGGTCTCTCGAGCGTATTTCACAGAGCGCTAGAGACGCGCACACCGAGCTGAGAAGACTTTATGACATGCTTCATCGTGAGCACACTGTGACCTCGGCGCCTCCGGGGCTAGCAGACCTACAGCCCCTGATGGTTGCCTATCGCGAATTTGGCTACAACGCGTCTTTGCGACACGAAGGGCCACGATTTGAAATTAACGAGGGTGCAGCTCTAACTATTTTCAAGTTGGTGTTTGATGCTCTCGAAAACATCAAAAAGCACACTCCGGTTGGTACCGACGTCACCGTTGACTTTTCTTGGGTTGAAGATGGCATGCAAGTACTCGTAAAAGATAACGGCATTGAGGTAAGCAACCGAGGCTTAGTCTCACTTCAACTTGAAGACACAGGTTACACAGCCGAAGACGATCTCAAGGCTCTTACCGAACCGATTACTGGCCCAGGCTTCACCGCCATGCGCGAGAGAGCGGCCATCTACGGTGGTTCGGTCGAAGTAACGCGCGTCCCTGGAGTAGGTTTTACAGTTTCTGCCATATTCCCTAGATTGCGCGAGTTCGCAGCCATCGCGCCACAGAGGCGCTAAATGGGGCTTGATCTTCGCATTGGTCTTATCGATGGTGATGAAGACATCAGGTTCGGCCGACGTCAAATCATTGACTCGCAGTATGACCTAAAGGTTGTGCTTGAAGATGGCGAATTTGAAAGTTCACTCAGCCGTGCACCAGAGGCTTTGATTGATGTGCTTGTTATTGACCAGAGACTTCGTGGCGGTGATGGAATGTCACTTGCAAAACGTCTCACGGCGCGCTACTTAGAAGATAACGCCAAGATTCCTGCCATTATTTTGACCGGGTCATATTTCTCGGATGAATTGCACCTAGCTGCGTTGCGCTCGGGTGCCAGTGACCTGATCACCCAAGAAGCTCGCCCTGAAGAACTTCTAAAGGCCATTAGGGCTACCGCGATTAAGGACGACCAACCTGACTACCCTAAACTGCGACTCTTTCTAGATCGCATGCAGCATTCAAAGGTTGCATCACCTGATTTCTTGCTCAAACTTGGAGATCTAACCGAGAAGGAAAAGTGGGTTCTTGACCTGTTTGCTTCTGGCATCTCGCAAGATGAGGTAGCTGCAGAACTTGATGCACCGAAGTATCGAGTACGTCAAATTCTTCAATCTGCACAACGCAAATGTGGCTTCGCCACGCTTTCGCAGTTATTCATCGCGCTATACGAGTCAGGGATGCTACGTGTCTAGGCTGAACCCTTTGGTCACCATGTCACTAGGCGTTGGTCTGGCAACGGGGCTCTATGGCGTTTCTTTTGGGGCACTCTCTACAGCCGCAGGTCTTGACTTGTGGCAGACCCAGGTGCTCAGTTTATTGATGTTTAGCGGCGGGTCACAGTTTGCGTTTATCGGCGTGATTGCAGCCGGCGGGCCGACGGCTGTTGGCGCCGCGATTGTTTCGGCTTGGCTTCTTGGCGTCAGAAACGGTTTCTATGCCGTGCGTATGAACCCAATTCTTGAGACATTGGGTTTCTCGAGGTTCGTCGCCGCACAGCTGACTATTGATGAGTCAACCGCGGTGGCGACCTCGCAAGAGTCGTTGCCAGACCAACGCAAGGGCTTTTGGCTTACCGGTGCGGCGGTTTTCGTTTTTTGGAATTCAATGACACTGCTTGGTGCGGTTTTGGGGAACGCGCTAGGTGACCCAAAGGTGTGGGGTCTTGATGCCGCGGCGGCTGCGGCGTTTCTTGGTTTGCTCTGGCCGCGATTGCGCGAACGGCAGGCTCTGGCCTGTGCCGCTCTCGCGTTCTTGGTGGCTGTTGTTACGACCCCGTCGCTGCCCGCCGGTATTCCGGTGATTATCGCTGGAGTGGTCGCAGTTGTTGTTGGTGGTTTCAACCTATTTCATCGACAGACCGAGGGGGAGTAGTTGACTCTCTGGCTTGGCTTATTGATTGCAGCACTTGCTGTTTATTCATGGAAAATATTCGGTTTCATGGTGCCGCACACCTTGTTGGATAACCCGGTTATAAACCGCATTGCGACGCTTTTGACTGTTGCACTTTTATCGGCTCTAACGGGCGTGCAGATGCTTACCAGCAATGGGCGCATAGAGTTTGACGCGAGAATACCGGCTTTGGCGTTGGCCGCGATTTTGTTGCATCTAAGAGCACCATTCATCGTCATGGTTGCCGCCGCTGCCGCAGGGGCAGCTCTGATTAGGTATTTCTTCTAGCCCTCGAGATTGTCTCGCCCTGGCAGCCAAGATAAGCCTGGCTTTCCCCAGCCGTTATCCTGCACAATATCGGTTGCTATTTCATGCCACGGCTCATCGAGACGGTCGACGTAGAGAAACCCATCCAAGTGGTCGAATTCGTGTTGAAAAATTCTCGCAAACCAACCCTCGGCTTCAATGAAAACCGGGTTTTGATCGAGATCTAAACCTGTGATGGTGACCTTCTCGGCTCGTTTCAGCGGGAAGCGCTCACCTGGAACCGACAGACAACCTTCGATTTCGGTATCTTCATCCGCGGGTTCGTCAACGATTGGCCCGCGCTCCAGAATCGGGTTAACGATGACGCCACGACGTTCATTGCCTTCGTCGTCGGCGTAGTCATAGGTGAAAACTCTTAGCCCAACACCAATCTGAGGTGCTGCCAACCCAACTCCGGGAGCCTTATCCATGGTTTCGTACATGTCTTGAACCAAAGTGCGCAGGTTGTCATCGAAAACGGTCACTTCGCTTGCGCGCTGGTGAAGCACTGGCTCGCCGGTGATGCAAATAGGTCGGATTGTCATAGAGCAAATTTACCCTTCAGTTGAGCCAAACTTTAGTTATCTCGGGTTAGAGTCGAAGAACACTTATCTTTGGAGGGACATGGGGCCGTCAGAGGGCTTTCGCTCTTTAGCTATCCTGTTGGCAGTTGCCGCAGCGGTGGCTTTGGCCTACGGTGCCCACTTTCAAAATGCGGCCGTTGTGGCTGACAGCAGTCAAAAAGTAAAGAGTCAGGGCTCACTTAGCCTCAAGCAACTTCTATCGCTCGTTGTGCGCCCTAAATGGCTCTCTGGCACTGCATTTATGGCCGCCGGTATCATTTTGCAGCTAGCGTCGCTATCTCTTGCCCCGCTGATCGTGGTGCAGCCCGTCGGAGCAGTGGCTCTAGTTATAACTTCACTTTTGAATGCGAAATCTACAAAGACCCGCATTAGTCGGCCAACTCTAATCGCGGTCAGTTTTTGCACGGTTGGCATTGCTGCCTTCGTAGCGATGGCTTCTGGTGTGGCTCATGAGGCTGTCATCAATGATGATCGCCTTCGAGAGGTACTTGGCGTGTTACTAACTATCCTGGCGGTCTTTGGAGCACTCTTTTTTACCATCGGTAAAAGAGCCAAGGCGCTGACCTATGTTGCCGGTGCAGGCGTACTTTATGGATTTGTCGCCACGTTGGCCAAGGTAGTTATCCAGCGCATTTACCAGCAACAGTTTGAGCTTTTGACTCTGCTTTGTCTGGTCGCATTAATCGGCGCGGTAAGTCTGGGTGGTTGGTTCGTTCAGAATGCCTACTCTTCCGGCCCACCTGATTTGGTGATTGCAGGGCTGACCGTTATCGACCCATTGGTCGCCGTGAGTATCGGCATCGTCATTCTTGGTGAAGCAAAATCGGCAAATTTCGTGACTATTCTCGGATGGCTAGTTGCTGCAACCGTAGCGATCATCGGAGTTTATTTGCTTTCGCGTGTGCATCCCGAGTTGACCACTAAAGCGCTCAAGCGTAAACACTTGGTCTAATCAACTTTTTTGGCAACTCCTGCGGTAAAATCGGGCTATACCTAGCGAAACATTATTGAGAGATTTGGCGTGACCGAAGCTTTGGCAAACAGTGAAAACAACAGTCCTTTGACCGTTGTGATTGGTTGCGACACCTTTCCGCCTGACATCAATGGTGCTTCGAGATTCGCCGAACGTCTTGCTGGTGGGCTTGCCAGACACGGCAATGACGTACACGTTATAGCACCAGCGTTCGACAAGAACTACGGCACGTTCACCGAAATCATAGATGGTTCGCCTATGACGGTTCACCGCATCAAGAGCTATAAGCTGCCACAGCACAAGACATTGCGCTGGATTTGGCCCTTCAATTTGCAATCAAAAACCGCAAAGATTCTTCGCGAGGTTAAGCCCGATGCTGTGCACATTCAGTCGCACCTGATCATGGGTCGCGCCTTGGTAAACAGCGCCAAGCGCCAGAACATTCGCGTGCTTGCCACGAACCACATCATGCCTGAAAACCTGATCAAGTATTCGGTAATCATTCCTAGATTCCTAGAGAAAACCGCAATGAAACTTGCCTGGGCCGATGCCGGCAGAATTTTGAAGAAAGTTGACTTCGTCACCACGCCAACTCGACGTGCAGCTGAACTCCTCGAAGCGGCCGCTGGGGTTAAAGACGTACTGGCAATCAGTTGCGGAATCGATGCATCAAAGTTTGCAAACACCACTCCGACATCCAATGAAATTCCGCGAGTACTGTTTCTAGGTCGACTTGACTACGAGAAGCACATCCACAACCTTCTCAAAGCCGTAGCTATGCTTCCTAAATCATTGGGAACGCAAGTAGAAATTGTCGGCGACGGCGGCGAACGAGAGTACCTGCAGAACCTTGCACTCGAATTGGGCATCGCTAAGAACGTTAAGTTTCTTGGTCACGTTACCGAAAAGGAGCTTCCGCTTGCCTACGAGCGGGCTACCGTATTTGCGATGCCTTCTATCGCTGAACTTCAGAGCATCGCCACCATGGAGGCTATGGCTTCGGGGCGCCCAGTCATTGCTGCGGATGCTATGGCGCTGCCACACCTAGTGCACGACGGCGATAACGGCTACCTTTTTCAACCCGACGATGTGGTCGAGTTCAGTGAGAAACTGAAAGCTGTGCTCACTGCCACTCCTGACGAACTAGAACGTCTTTCAGAGAACTCGTTGCACTTGATTCAGGCGCATGACATTGAGCGCACAATCACTATTTTCGAAGGGCTTTACCGCGGCGAAGGCGTTGCATCAGCAACGTCAGACGACAACAGCGATGATTACAGTAAGCCGATTGGTCTGCTGAGCCCGGCACTTCATAACCGTGTACTAGCACTTCGAGAACGAGCTCAGTCGCTTAGAGAGACCGCCCAGGAGTTTCGTGGTCGTGTCGAAGAGCGAGTCGAGGATGCTCGCGACGAGGTGCGTGAGACTTTAAGTGAACTTCGCGATGAGGCGGTCGAACGCACTAAAGCGGTAAACAAGCGGGTCAAAAAGACTGCAAAGACCACCGCCAACAAAGCAAAGAGCGCTGTTTCTCGCGCCACAGAACTTTTGAAAGGCGAAGACGACTAGTCTTAGTCGAAACCCCAGCCGACCGCGCATCGGCTTTAGGGGGCGTTAGCTCAGCCGGTTAGAGCAGCGGACTCATAATCCGTCGGTCGCGGGTTCAAGTCCCGCACGCCCCACCAGTCGTTGTTTTGACACCCGCCAGCCTAGACCAGCGGATCCTTGGCTGAGCTGGTGGCAATCACTCTAAGTTCGAAAAGATCTCGGTCAACTATCTCAAAAGGGTTGACGCTGAGAACCACAAATTCGGCAGGCTGACCGTTCTCTAGCGTCCCATCGGTGCTTGCCTTGCCAAGTTGAATCGAGACGCCACTTGTATAAGCGATCAAGGCCTCCGAAACGTCCAGCGCCTGCGATTTGCTCCAGGGTGCACCTCCCGGCACAGACCGATTGACCGCGGTAGCTATGCCCAAGAGTGGAATTGGGCTAGACACGGGCCAGTCACTGCCGAACGAGAGTCTCGCACCTGCGTCGGCTAGGTCTCGCATCCGATACATCGTGTCGATTCGCTTGCGACCCACTTGGGAAACACAGCTCAAAAGCTGTCCATCTTCTCTCGCCCAAAGCGGTTCAAAGTTTGCAGTAACTTTTAGCCTCTCAAAGCGGGGAACGTCGACATCTGAAACCAACTCGGTGTGCGCGATGACGGCGCTGATTGATGGCCGAACCTCTTCAACGACGTCTAGAGCAGTTCTTACGGCTGCATCTCCGATCGCGTGCATGTGTAGTTGATATCCGGCCGCTGACGCCGCTGTGGCGGCTCTGAGGAACTCTGGCAAGCTCCAAACCTGCTCGCCATGCGTATGGGCGGCGGGGCCTGCTACGTAGGGTTCTATGACGCTCGCCGTGCTGCTGCCGAGAACGCCGTCAACAAAGAACTTGATTGCATTTGCACGCAACAAAGGGTGATTGAGTTCAAGAACCTCGCGGCGCATTTTTTCAAAGTACTCGAAGTCGGTTTCCCAAGTAGCAGGGTCAGCTCGAAATGCCAGATTTACACCCAAACGCAATCTGTCTTGGCGAGCCGCCTCTAGATAGATCTCGGTCATTCCGGGGTCGATCCAAGCATCTTGCACTTCAACCACTCCAGATTCAAGCAACATAGACTGTGCCCAATCGAGACAGGCTAGTTCTTGGTTCATGGATAGCTTTGGCATCTTTGAGAGAACGAGTTGCATTGCTTCCCATTCGCGAAGCATTCCGGTGGCAACCCCATCCGAGTCGACATCCACCGACCCCGCGGAAACCTGTGGAATCTTGTCTAGCAGCCCTGCGATTTCGAGTGCCATTGTATTTACCCAAAGCGTGTGATGATCTGCTCCATGAAGCACAAGGGGACGATCTGCGACTATCGCATCAAGTTCACTGCGGTGAAAATTGGCAGCAATACTGCGGTCGTAGGCGGCACCGTCAATCCAATAAATTTCAGGGTTTCTTTTTGCATAATCTCGCACGACCGATTCGATGTCTTCGAGAGATTTGGAGTTCGTTACGTCGGGGCCGACGTGCTCGCGACCCGCAAAGATAGGGTGGCAGTGACCATCTCGAAACGCTGGCATGACAAATGCTCCGTGTAAGTCGACATGCTGGTCTACGTCGGCCAATGGGTCGCAAGGAGATATTCGCGCTTCGGATGAATCGAATGAGGTCAGTTCAGGTCGGTGATTCAAACCACGCCAGAGCAGCGCATTCGAATACCGGATTCTCATGATTAACGGATGTTCTTCTCTTCGAAGTAGCACGAAGGGCATAGTGATTCATAAGTCACTTCTGTGCCATCAATTGCAACCTGCTCACCGTCGAAGATGAATTGTCCGTTTATTTTGCGGGCGTTGAACATTGCCTTGCGGCCGCATCGACAAATAGTTTTTAGTTCCTCAAGGGAGTGCGCAATCTCGAGCAATCGAAGGCTTCCAGGAAAACCATGTGTCAAGAAATCGGTGCGGATGCCATAGGCCAGAACCGGAATGCCATCGATGACGGCAATTTCTAGCGCTTGGTCAACTTGTTCACGCGTTAAGAATTGCGCCTCGTCAATCAGAAGGCAAGCTACTGTTTTACCCGTTTCTGAAGCTCTTGTCGCGCATAGTTCAGCGAATACCTCTCGCAGATTCACATTTGGTGTGATCAGAAAGTCAACTTCCCGGTCCACGCCTAAACGGCTGGTAATCGAACGAGCGCCCTTGGTGTCTATGGCCGGTTTTGCCAGCAAGACCACTTGGTCGCGTTCTTCGTAGTTGTGAGCTGCCTGAAGCAAAGCCGTACTTTTGCCTGAATTCATCGCTCCGTGGCGAAAGTACAGCTTGCTCAAGGTATTAGTTGTAGCTGCGGAAAGCGACTACGGCGTTGTGCCCGCCGAAACCGAACGAGTTACTGATTGCCAAGATTGGGCCATCAGGCAATTTGCGAGGAGAAACTACGACATCCAGAGGAATTGCTGGGTCCTGGTTGTCTAAGTTGATGGTCGGTGGGGCAGTGCGTTCATGCAACGCAAGGACGGTAAAGATAGCTTCAATCGCTCCGGCGCCACCCAAGAGGTGACCGGTTGAAGATTTAGTAGCTGATACCGCGATTTTGTCCAGGTGGTCACCGAACACTCGTCGAAGCGCAGTGTATTCGGCAATGTCGCCAACCGGGGTGCTGGTGGCGTGTGCATTGATGTGCACAACGTCTTCGATCTTTGCACCAGCTTGTTCTAGTGCAGCCAAGACTGCACGGGCGGCCCCGGTGCCCTCCGGGTCTGGTGCGGTGATGTGGTGTGCATCTGAAGTTACTGAGCCACCTACAAGCTCGGCATAGATCTTGGCACCGCGAGCAAGTGCGTGCTCTTCTGTCTCGAGAACCATTGCTCCAGCACCCTCACCCATCACGAAGCCGTCACGGGCTGTGTCGTATGGGCGAGATGCTGCTGCCGGGTTGTCGTTGTTGCGTGACAGTGCGTGCATGGCAGCAAAGGCCGCTAGCGGCAGTGGGTGAATTCCAGATTCGCAACCACCGGCTACGACTACGTCGATTTCACCTGACTGAAGGCGGGTGATGGCATTAGCGATCGCTTCGGTGCTTGAGGCGCAGGCTGAGACTGCAGTTCGCACTCCACCGCGAGCGGCAATGTCCATGCCGATGGCCGCTGCAGGGCCGTTTGGCATGAGCATCGGGATGGTCATCGGAAGTACGCGACGCGGGCCGCGCTCTTTCAAAGTTTCAAATGCGTCGAGCAGGGTCCACACTCCACCGATGCCGGTTGCGTATTCCACTGCTAGACGTTCAGGGGCAACCTCTGGGCTGCCGGCGTCTGCCCAAGCCTCGCGCGCGGCAATCAGCGCGAACTGGCTTGAAGGGTCAAGACGTTTTGCCTCCTGAGGTGTCAAGACCTCAGAAGCTGGAACCTTAGCCTGGCCGGCGAAAGTGACCGGAAGTTCGTACTGGGCAACCCACTCTTTGTCGATGGTGGTGATGCCAGACTCTCCGGCTAGTAGTGCTCGCCAGGTTGACTGCACGTCGCCACCGAGTGGCGTGGTAGCGCCAACTCCGGTGACAACGATCTTGCTTGACAAGGTTGATTAACCCTGTGCTGCGGTGATGAAGTTAACAGCGTCACCAACGGTGATCAGGTTCTTAACTTCTTCATCCGGAATCTTCACGCCGAACTTGTCTTCTGCGTTTACAACGATGGTCATCATTGAGATTGAGTCGATGTCGAGGTCGTCGGTGAATGACTTGTCTAGCTGAACAGCCTCGGTTGCAATGCCGGTTTCTTCGTTTACGATCTCGGCAAGACCTGCTAGAACTTCGCTCTGCGAAAGTGCCATGGTTTATCTCCTTTGTTGGTTATTTGACCGGTTATAAGTTTAGGGCAGGACTACCACTTGAGCCCCGAAGGCGAGGCCCGCGCCGAAACCAATTTGAAGGGCGAGTCCGCCAGATTTGACGTCTCCATCCTTCAATAGTTGGTGCATCGCGAGCGGCACGCTTGCTGCCGAGGTGTTTCCGGTGACGATAATGTCGCGAGCAACCACAACGTGTTCAGGAACACCAAGCTGCTTAGCCAATTCATCAATGATTCGGATGTTCGCCTGGTGAGTAACAATTGCCGAAAGGTCGTCTGCTGTAACTCCGGCCGCTTCTAGCGCCTGCTTAGCCACCTTGACCATCTCCCAAACTGCCCATTTGAAAACGGTTAGGCCCTCTTGGCGCAAAGTTGGCCACGATGATGTGCCGTCTCGAAGCTCCAAGAGTGATGCAGTCATACCGACCGCATCCCAGTGTGAACCGTCCGAACCCCAAACGGTTGGGCTAATGCCAGGGGTGTCTGATGGACCAACGATTGCTGCGCCAGCGCCGTCACCCAAGAGAAACGAAATAGTTCTGTCGGTTGGGTCAATAAAGTCCGAGAGTTTCTCGCCACCGACAACAAGCACGTACTTCGCCATTCCAGATCGAACAAGGGCATCGGCCTGAGCGATTCCATAGCAATAACCCGCGCATGCTGCAGAGATGTCAAATGCCGGAGCTGGGTTCGCACCAATCTTGTCTGCAAGAAGTGCGGCTGCCGACGGAGTTTGGTGTGGGTGAGTGATGGTGCTGAAGAGCACGGCGCCAATTTCGCTTGGGTCTATGCCGGCCGCTTTGATTGCCTCGGTCGAGGCTTCAACCGCCATGTCCATCAAACTGCGCTCTGCCGAAGCGCGACGGCGAGTGATGATGCCGGTGCGCTGGCGAATCCACTCATCGCTTGAGTCAATCGGGCCGGCGATGTCGTCATTAGTCACGGTTAGGTCACCGCGTGCAGCGCCAAGGGCGTAGATGCGTGAGAACTTGACTGGAGAATACTGTTTCAAAACGGGTTGTGTCATGGTGTCTCTATCTACGCGTGGTTCGCGATTAGTTCAAGGGCTGCTTCGAGATTATCCGGGGTCTTAATTGCTAGCGTTTCTACTCCTGGCATCGAGCGCTTAGCTAAGCCGGTAAGAGTGCCTGCAGGTGAAACCTCGATGAGGGCGGTTACGCCGGCTTCGACCATCGAAGCCATGCAGAGATCCCACCGAACTGGACTTTTTACTTGATTGACCATGAGATTCAGGAACTCTTGGCCGGATGTGATGTCTTCACCGCCGGCATTGGTCCAAAGCCTTGTTGCCGGGTCTGCAACCTCCAGCCCGGATGCGTAGCCGGCGAGAGTCGAAACCGCAGGTGCCATGTATCGGGTGTGGAATGCACCGGCTACTTGAAGTGGAATGACGCGTGAACCAGCAGGCCCCTCGGCCTGTAGCTCACCGATTGCCGCTGCAGAACCAGCTGCAACAATTTGGCCGCCACCGTTGTAGTTTGCTGGTTCTAGACCGAGTTCGGCTAAGCGCAATTCGACAATCGTCTGGTCTCCGCCAAGAATGGCAGCCATCGAGGTAGGTTCGAGCCCGGCTGCCAGCGCCATCGAGTCACCGCGTTCCTTCACGAAGCGAATACCCTGCTCAGCTGTAAAGATCCCGCTGGCTACGGCGGCGGTGATTTCACCCACTGAATGGCCGGCGACACCGGCAATCTGTGCAGACACTTGACCGCCGTTGTCGAATAACGCCGCGAGCGTTGCTACACCTGCTGAAACAATGAGCGGCTGAGCTACCGCAGTGTCGCGAATAGTGTCGGCATCACTCACTGTTCCATGTGCAATGAGGTCGATACCCGAAGCATTTTGCATGGCCTCGATAGAGTTACGGAAGGCCGGAACATCAAGCCAAGGAAGCATAAAGCCGGGGGTCTGGGCTCCCTGACCAGGGCACACTACGACGATCATCTGAACTTACCTTCGCTTCCTTGAATCTGTCTCACTCATAGAGCCTAAAACCATAGCCACCTGAAGAATGAACGCCTCGCGGGCGCCAGTAGCATCCCAGCCAATAATTTCGCTAATCCGCTTCAAGCGATAGCGCACGGTGTTTGGGTGAACGAAAAGTTCTCGCGCCGTTGATTCAAGCGAGCGGCCGCTTTCTAGGTATGAACTTAGTGTCTCGAGAAGCTCGGGAGAATGCTCGGCTAGCGGGCGATATATTCGTTGAATCAGCGTTGCTTTAGCGAGCATGTCTCCAGCCAGCGCACGCTCGGCCAATAGGTCATCGGCGGCAATCGGCCTAGGAGCCTTTGCCCACGCACGAACCACAGCGAATCCGGCAAGTGCGGCCTTGGCTGAACGATGAGCTTCCGACATGTCGGCAACTTCAGGACCCAAAACCATAGCGCCCGCTCCAAAAAGCGGTTCTAGAGCGGTAGCGAGGTTCATGAAGGCATTTGTCGTTATAGAAATCGGCGTTGCGGTGACGTGCCCAAGAACGGCGATAAGCCGATTGCCATGGATGCCAATCAGAATATCGGCATCATTTCGACGCACCTGACGCCGTATCGCTTCGGCTTCGATTCCGTCGGTAGTGTTGCCAACGAGAACGGCGACCGAGCCCCTAGCCCGCCACCCGAGAGCTGCAATACGCGAGGCAAGTTCTTCTTCGCTTTCGCCACTAAGAATCGAATCGACAACCAAAACTTCTAGTCGGGCATCCCACAAACCTCTGGCCTCTGCGGCTTTGGCATAGACGTCAGCCGCTGAAAAGGCGATTTCGCGAGAATACAAGAGAACTGCTTCGCGTAGAGTTTCGTCGTGCTCAACCACGCGATCTTCAACAACTTGAACAACGACTCGGATGAGTTGAAGTGTCTCTTGTAGTGAGATTGAACGCAGCAGTTCACGGGGAGCGGTGCTGAATACATCAGCTGCAACCCACGGCTGTGAATCGGGGTCTTTATACCAGGCAACAAAAGACGAAATGCCGGCCTGCGCAACCAAACCAACTGATGATCGTCGCGAAGCCGGCATGTCGCGATACCAGGGGAGTAGCTCATCCAAGCGATTAAGCGTGGTTGTAGCTAACTCACCCGATATCGATTTAAGCCAATCGAGGGTGGCCTGTTTAGCTTTCGCCACCGGCGTTACCCGAGGTACCAGCGGTTACATCGTGCAGCTGGTAACGATCGATTGCAAGCTGTGGAATCGAGGCATCGATCTCACCGCGGGCAACAAGCTGCTCAAGAACTCGAACCACGATAGACGGGCCGTCAATCTTGAAGAAGCGACGAGCTGCAGCACGAGTGTCAGAGAAGCCGAAACCATCTGCTCCAAGAGTCGCAAAGTCGCCAGGAACCCATGGGCGAATCTGGTCTTGAACGGCGTGCATGTAGTCGCTGACCGCAAGAACCGGACCCTCCGAGCCTTCAAGCTTGGTAGTGATGTAGGCCGGAGCAACTTGCTCGTTAGGGTACAAGAACTGACGTTCGTCTCGTGCTAGACCATCGCGACGCAGCTCGGTCCATGAGGTAACCGACCAAATGTCAGCCGAAACGCCCCAGTCATCCTGGAGAAGACGCTGAGCCTCGAAGGCCCAAGGAACTGCAACACCTGAAGCGAGAATCTGAGCCTTACGGCCATTTGCATCGTTGGTGCTTACCTTGTGCATTCCGCGAAGAATGCCCTCGACGTCAACGTTTTCAGGTTCAGCAGGCTGAACGTAAGGCTCGTTGTATACGGTGATGTAGTAAATCACGTTCGGGTCTGGGTGATTACCACCGTACATGCGGTCGATTCCGCCACGGATGATGTGGCCGATTTCATAACCATACGCAGGGTCATACGCAATGACTCCGGTGTTGGTCGATGCAAGCAACGGAGAGTGTCCGTCTGCGTGCTGCAAACCTTCGCCAGTTAGCGTTGTGCGACCTGCGGTAGCGCCAATCATGAATCCGCGCGATAGTTGGTCGGTTGCCGCCCAAATAGAGTCAGCGGTGCGCTGGAAACCGAACATCGAGTAGAAGACGTAGAACGGAATCATTGCCTGACCCTGGGTAGCGTAGCTGGTTGCCACGGCGGTAAAGCCCGCCATTGAACCGGCCTCGTTAATACCAGTGTGCAAAATCTGACCCGAGGTGCTCTCCTTGTAGTTGAGCAACAGTTCACGGTCAACCGAGATGTAGTGCTGGCCGTTTGGGTTATAAATTTTGGCAGTCGGGAAGAACGCATCCATACCGAAAGTGCGGGCTTCATCCGGGATGATTGGCACAATTCGCTCACCGAATTCAGGTGATTTGAAGAGGTCCTTCAACAAGCGAACAAAGGCCATCGTGGTAGCAACTTCTTGTGTACCTGAACCACCCTTGGCCACCTTGTAGGTGCTCTCTTCAGGCAGCTTGAAGTCAACATACTTGCTGCGACGCTCTGGAAGGTAGCCGCCAAGTTCGCGACGACGCTCGTGCATGTACTGAATCTCGGGAGCATCCTGGCCTGGGTGGAAGTAAGGAGGCTGGTAAGGGTTCTCTTCGAGCTGTGCGTCGGTAATCGGGATGTGAAGCTCGTCGCGGAAACCCTTTAGGTTGTCGAGAGTCATCTTCTTCATCTGGTGAGTAGCGTTGCGACCCTCGAATGACTTACCAAGGGTAAAGCCCTTGATGGTCTTTGCCAGGATGACAGTTGGCTGACCCTTGTGCTCCATCGCAGCCTTGTAGGCGGCGTATACCTTCTTGTAGTCGTGGCCACCGCGCTTTAGGCCCCAAATTTCGTCATCGGTTAGGTGCTCGACTAGCTTTGCGGTGCGTGGGTCGCGGCCGAAGAAGTTTTCGCGAACGAACGCTCCATCTTCGGTCTTGTAAGTCTGGTAGTCGCCGTCCGGGGTCTTGTTCATAAGTTCAACAAGCGCTCCATCGACGTCATTCTTGAGCAGAGTGTCCCACTCGCGGCCCCAAACGACCTTAATTACGTTCCAGCCTGCGCCACGGAAGAAGCTCTCGAGCTCCTGGATGATCTTGCCGTTGCCTCGAACAGGCCCATCTAGACGCTGAAGGTTGCAGTTCACAACGAAGGTCAGATTGTCCAGCTTGTCGTTGGCAGCCAGCTGCAGTGCTCCGCGTGACTCGACTTCATCGAGTTCGCCGTCACCAAGGTAAGCCCATACGTGCTGCTCGGCGGTGTCTTTGAAACCACGACCGGCTAGATAACGGTTGAACTGTGCCTGGTAGATGGCGTTGATTGGGCCGATACCCATCGAAACCGTTGGGAACTGCCAGAAATCTGGCATCAATCGTGGGTGAGGGTATGAAGATAGACCGCCACCGGCGTGTGATTTCTCTTGGCGGAAGCCATCGAGCTGCTGTGTCGAAAGTCGGCCCTCTAGAAATGCGCGGGCGTATGGGCCAGGTGACGCGTGGCCTTGGATAAATATCTGGTCTCCACCTGATGGGTGGTTTTGACCCTTGAAGAAGTGGTTAAAACCGACTTCATAGAGAGATGCTGATGAGGCAAAGGTAGAAATGTGACCGCCGACGCCGATTCCAGGGCGCTGGGCTCGGTGCACCAACATGGCGGCGTTCCAGCGCATCCATGCGCGGTATGTGCGCTCAACCTTTTCGTCGCCAGGGAACTCGGCTTCGTTTTCGGGAGCGATGGTGTTGATGTAATCAGTGGTTGGAACCATTGGAACGTTCAACTGAAGTTCGTGTGATCGACGCAACAGGTTCAGCATGATCTCGCGAGCGCGACCTCGCCCGTGTACGCGAGCAATCGCGTCAAGCGACTCAAGCCACTCGCTGGTTTCCTGTGGGTCTTGGTCAGGGGTGTTGACCGCGAATGCATCCTGGTTGTTAATGGACACCGACATCCTCTTTCGTGGGGGATGGACAAAGATTAGCTAAAAGCTTTGGTAAAGCCTCATAAGAGTTTATGACGCGCAAGGGAAGCATTTGTGTGTTTTGCTAGTTCAAACGAGAAAAGACTCAATCAATTTTTTGTAGAACGGACCAAATTATGACTTTGATCATCGGCGACCACGCACCAGACTTCGAACTTATGAACCAGTTCGGCGAGAACGTCAAGCTAAGCGATTTCCGCGGAAAGAAGCCGGTCGTTTTGGTTTTCTACCCACTTTCTTTCTCGGGCATCTGCACCGGTGAACTTTGTGAAATCCGCGACAACTTCGCCAAGTTTGAGAAAGAGAACGTAGAGCTTCTAGCTGTATCGGTCGACTCAAAGTTTGTTCAGAAGCAGTTTGCCGAGCACGAGGGCTATAAGTTCTCAGTTCTTGCCGACTTCTGGCCACACGGAGCCGTTGCTAAGGAGTACGGTGTCTTCATTGAAGACGCTGGAATCTCAAACCGCGCTACCTTCGTGATCAACAAGGATGGGGAACTGGTTGCCAAGTTCATCACCGCACCTGGTCAGGCTCGCAGTCTAGAAGAATACGATCGCGCTCTAGCCAGCCTTTAGTCGATTCGCCAAATTCGGGTCGAATGTTATAGGCTTTTCTGGTTGCGGTTCGCCGCAGCCCTCGAAAGAGGGGCCTTTAGCTCAGCTGGTAGAGCGCCACGCTTACACCGTGGATGTCATCGGTTCGATCCCGGTAGGGCCCACAAACGGTAAATGCCGGGGTGCGTAAGCACCCCGGCATT
>CANGGK010000028.1 GCA_947453475.1 Microbacteriaceae bacterium | reverse complement strand
TAGACACTCTTTTCGGTGACCCGGTAGAACCTAATGTTCCTTCGGTAGACACCGCCGATGCGGCAACTGAGCCAATTAGCATTCCGACAGCACCAACCTTCGTCGCGCCCCCAGCTCCGACGGCACCGGCAAATGCTCCGGCATCCGCGTCTCCAGAAACGCAGGCGATTCCTCTGCCGACTCGTCGGCCATACGTTTTGCCACCGTCAAACTTCTTGGCTCCCGGCACACCGCCTAAAGCCAAATCAGCAGCCAATGAACAAATCGTGGTGGCCATCACCAACGTCTTCAAGGAATTTGGTGTTGATGCCGCGGTTGTCGGTTTCTCACGTGGGCCAACTGTCACTCGCTACGAGGTCGAGCTGGCGCCTGGCGTTAAGGTCGAGGCAGTCACCCGACTGGCAAGTAATATTTCCTACGCCGTGGCAAGCAACGAAGTTCGCATCCTTGCGCCGATTCCGGGTAAATCGCTGATCGGCATTGAGATTCCAAACATCGACCGTGAGACTGTCTCGTTGGGCGACGTGCTTCGTTCTGAGGTTGCAACCAAGAGCCTGCACCCAATGACAATTGGTGTCGGCAAGGATGTCGAAGGCGGCTTTGTGGTTGCCAACCTCGCCAAGATGCCGCACCTTTTGGTTGCCGGTGCAACCGGTGCCGGTAAGTCGAGTTTCGTGAACTCAATGATCACGTCGATTTTGATGCGCGCCAAACCGGCCGAAGTTCGCATGGTTTTGATTGACCCTAAACGCGTTGAGCTTGCCGCTTATCAGGGTGTTCCGCACTTGATCACCCCGATCATCACAAATGCCAAAAAGGCTGCAGAGGCCTTGCAGTGGGTCGTCAAAGAGATGGACATGCGTTACGACGACTTGGCCAGCTTCGGCTTCAAACACATTGATGACTTCAACCGGGCCATTGTCGCCGGTGAAGTCAAGGTTCCTGAAGGCAGCAAGCGAGTTCTTCAGCCTTACCCATATCTTTTGGTGGTCGTCGATGAGCTAGCCGACCTCATGATTGTTGCGCCGCGAGATGTTGAAGACTCTATCGTTCGCATAACTCAGTTGGCTCGTGCCTCTGGAATCCATTTGATTCTTGCAACCCAGCGACCTTCGGTTGACGTCGTGACTGGTCTGATCAAGGCAAACGTTCCATCTCGCCTTGCGTTCTCGGTCACCTCGGTCACCGATTCTCGAGTTATTCTCGACCAGCCTGGAGCCGAAAAGCTGATTGGTCAGGGTGACGCACTGTTCTCACCGATGGGCACCAACAAGCCAATCCGTGTTCAAGGTGCTTGGCTAGCCGAAAGCGAACTTCACAAGATTGTTGAGCACGTCAAGGCTCAGATGGCACCGGAATACCGAGCAGATGTCGAAGAGGTTGCGGTTCAAAAGGTTGTCGATGCCGACATCGGTGATGACCTCGAGGTGCTTCTGCAGGCAGCCGAACTGGTTATCAACTCTCAGTTTGGGTCTACCTCGATGTTGCAACGAAAGCTTCGCGTTGGTTTTGCCAAGGCTGGTCGTTTGATGGACCTCATGGAGTCCCGCCAAATCGTAGGGCCAAGCGAAGGTTCAAAGGCTCGAGATGTGCTCGTGAAGCCCGAAGATCTTGGCACCGTTCTAGCCCAGCTTCGCGGCGAACCTGGAGCAAGCGCAACCCCACCGGTTCAGCAGGCTGCTGCAATCATTGACGACTTGGATGACCAGCCGGCTGGCAGCAACCTTGCGGCCGGTAGTTTCGAAGAATTCGTGCCACGAGCACAGGTCGACCGCTCGATTATCGTTACCGGCGATGAAGATGATGGCGACGAAGATGCTTGGCAACTGACGGGTCGCAACTAATGAAGTCACTTTTGCAGAAAACGCCCACCAACAACCCGTGGAATCTTCCTAACGCCATCACCTTGGCTCGTATCTTGGCAGTACCCTTCTTCATCTGGAGCCTGTTTACGTTCGCAGACAACGAATCACCGCTGCGTTGGATTTCAGAGCTCATATTTATCGTCATCATGGCCAGCGATGGCATCGACGGAGCTATCGCACGCAAGCGTGGTTTGGTGACAAACCTGGGCAAACTACTCGACCCAATCGCCGACAAGGCCCTTCTCGGTGGCGCCCTAGTTTCGCTCTCGATGCTTGGTGAAATTTCCTGGTGGGTAACTATCGTGATTTTGGTTCGTGAATTGGGAATCACCGTCTACCGACTGATCGTCGTCAACCAGCAGGTAATCGCAGCGTCTTCTGGCGGAAAGCTGAAGACTATCTTTCAGGGCGTGATGGTGGGGTTCGTGGTGTCGCCCCTAACCGCTTGGTTCCCCGGCGAGTGGTACCGCATCCTGGAAGATTCGCTAGTACTAACTTCAGTGGTGCTGACCGTTTACTCGGGTCTTCAGTATGTCGCCGCAGCGGTACGCGCCCGTGCCTAAAGATTCCTCAAGCCCGGCTGCGCAACTCCTCGACGCATTGGCAACTCGAGGTTTGCACTTGGCCGTCGCCGAGTCACTCACCGGCGGTTTGCTCACCTCGGCATTCGTTGACGTAGCCGGAGCATCAAAAGTGTTACTAGGTTCAATCGTTGCCTACCAAACCGAGCTAAAGCATCAACTGCTAGGTGTCTCGCGTGCACTCTTACAAGAGCAAGGTGCCGTCGACCCAGAGGTAGTTGCCCAAATGGCTGCTGGCGTTCGTACGAAGCTCGCTAATAAGACCGGCACGGATAAGTCGTTGGTGATTGGTGTGGCTACCACGGGCGTTGCGGGGCCAGATTCCCAGGATGGCAAACCGGCCGGCACGGTCTTTATTGGAATCTCTGGACCAAGCGGCGATTTCGTCTACCCTTTGTCGCTGAGTGGCTCGAGGTCTGAAATCAGGTTTGAGTCGGTGAATGCCGCTATCGCTGCACTGTGGGAACATTTCCAGTAACCCGCGGGTTATCTTTCTAGAGACTCACAGGTAACTTTCAGTAGCACGAGTTATCGTTTGTCTCAGGTAACAGGTATGTTATCTACAACAGATGCACAGAATGGAGGCTCCAATGGTTTTAGTTCGTCAAGAAATTGGTGACGTGCTCAGGGACTTCCGCCTGCAAAAAGGTCGCACTCTTCGCCAGGTTGCTGGCAAGGCAAGCGTTGCCCTAGGTTACTTGAGTGAAGTTGAACGAGGTCAAAAAGAGGCATCTTCCGAGATCCTTGCTTCAGTAGCCGACGCACTCGAGGTTCCTATTTCAGTCATCATGCGTCAAGTTAGCGATAGGTTAGCTGCCCTTGAAGGCACGCTGATTCCTGACACGATTCCAGCTGAGTTCTACGTTGACTTCAACAAGTCAATTGATTCGAGCTCAGACTCACTCGCTCACGCGTAACCTCTCACTTTAGAAGACTCACAATTGCGACTAAGCGAATTTCGCGAGCTCATGATTGATGAGTTTGGGGCAGGCTATGCCGAGGTTATCGCCAAAGATTTGGTACTTACCGAACACGGTGATAAATCGGGCGAGCAACTAATCGCAGCCGGTGAAGATCCCAAAGACGTTTGGTTGGCAATTTGTCGTCAGAGTGGCATTCCGAAGTCTCGATGGCACGGCATAAACAAGAGCAAGCCAAAGAAATAGTTTCGAACATTCGACACGCCGAATAAATTAACTATCGAAATCTTGTTCGAATTTTGCTAATCTACTAACAACAAAGTTTTTGAAGAATATTGAACAACTTTGCCGGTGCGAAACAAAATGTCCGTGCCTGTTCGTAGTGTCAAAGCAACATTCAAAGAAAGACGAGGCACCCCATGCCATCACCATCAGACCGCGAAAAAGCGCTCGACACTGCATTGGCTCAAATCGACCGTCAGTTCGGCAAAGGCTCAGTTATGCGCCTGGGTTCAGATGATCGAGCGCCGGTTGAGGTCATTCCTACAGGTTCAATCGCTCTAGACGTTGCATTGGGCATTGGCGGTCTACCTAGAGGCCGAATCATTGAGGTTTACGGCCCAGAGTCTTCAGGTAAGACCACCGTTGCACTTCACGCAATCGCAAATGCTCAGCGCAACGGTGGCATCGCTGCCTTCATCGATGCCGAGCACGCCCTAGACCCAGAGTATGCAAAGGCGCTAGGTGTCGACACCGACGCACTTCTGGTTAGCCAGCCAGACACTGGTGAACAGGCGCTCGAAATCGCCGACATGCTTATTCGTTCTGGTTCGATTGACATCATCGTTATCGACTCGGTTGCTGCTCTTGTGCCGCGCGCTGAAATCGAGGGCGAGATGGGTGACTCACATGTTGGCCTTCAGGCGCGTTTGATGTCGCAGGCTCTACGCAAGCTCACCGGTGCGCTAAACAACACCGGTACCACAATGATTTTCATCAACCAGCTTCGCGAAAAGATCGGCGTTTTCTTTGGTAGCCCTGAAACCACCGCCGGCGGTAAGGCCCTAAAGTTCTATGCCTCGGTTCGTCTAGACATCCGCCGTATCGAGACTCTAAAGGATGGCGTTGACGCTGTTGGTAACCGCACCCGCGTCAAGGTCGTCAAAAACAAGATGGCGGCTCCTTTCAAGCAGGCCGAATTCGACATCATCTACGGTGTTGGCATCTCGCGCGAAGGCTCACTCATCGACTTCGGTGTCGAGAAAGAAATCGTCAAGAAGTCTGGAGCCTGGTACACCTACGAAGGCGAACAGCTGGGTCAGGGTAAAGAAAACGCCCGCAAGTACCTTCTTGAAAACGGTTCGGTTGCCGATGAAATCGAACAGAAGATCAAGTCAAAGCTTGGCATTGGCGTACCTCGTGCGGTAGCCGATCTACCTGCTGATGAGGCTGAGGTTGAGGCAGACGCTCCGACTAAGGCAGCAAAAGCCGGCTAGTAATGGCATTTGAACAACGCGGAAAGTCTGGCGGTTCTCGAAAGAGATCGTCAGGCTTTTCGTCTTCTCGGGCTAGAGCCTCAGGCGAAGACCTCGATTCAGACGGCAACGCAAAGCCGGCTAAAGAAAAGAAACCTCTCACTCCAGAGCGCTTAGAGCAACGGGCACGCAATGTGCTCTTGCATCAGTTAGCGCGCAGCGCAAAATCAACCCACCAACTTCGCAAGATTCTAGAGCAGCGCGAGATTCCATCCGAAATAGCTGAAAAGGTCTTGGAGAGGTTCACCGAGGTTGGCTTGATTGACGACAAGGCCTACGCCGAAACCATCGTTAATAGTCGCCGTAACTTTAAGGGTCTATCAAAATCGGCAATCAAGCGCGAACTAGGCGAAAAGGGAGTGCCTGCGCCGCTCATTGAAGAGGCAATCGAAAGCATCACAGTAGAAGATGACTTCGAAGCGGCTAAAGATCTTGCAGTTAGGCGAATTCGACAGATGAGTTCCCTCACGCGCGAAGTGCGTGAACGTCGACTAGCTGGCTATTTGGGGCGCAAGGGCTACCCATCGTCTACAGTCTTCGCGGCAATTCGATTCGCAGAATCGCAGATCGAAGTTATCTAGGGCAACCTATGCGTAAAATCGACTAGTTATGACTACAACCACCCAACGCAGCTACGAGGTTCGAACCTTCGGCTGTCAAATGAACGTTCACGACTCTGAACGTCTTTCTGGGCTGCTTGAAGGTGCGGGTTATGTACCGGTAGCAGAGGGTCTGGCAGATGTGGTTGTTTTCAATACTTGTGCCGTACGTGAGAACGCTGACAACAAGCTCTACGGCAACCTCGGTCAACTTTGGGAACACAAAGAAGTAAATCCTGGGCTTCAGATTGCAGTAGGTGGCTGCTTGGCGCAGAAAGACCGCGACACCATCGTCAAAAAGGCGCCATGGGTTGACGTAGTCTTTGGAACCCACAACATTGGTTCGTTGCCAGCGTTGCTTGAACGCGCGCGACACAACAACGAGGCTCAGGTTGAAATCATTGAGGCCCTCGAGACTTTCCCATCTGATCTTCCGACAAAGCGTGATTCGACATACGCAGCCTGGGTATCTATTTCGGTGGGTTGCAACAACACTTGCACCTTCTGCATCGTTCCAAGCCTGCGAGGCAAAGAGAAAGATCGACGTCCGGGCGAGATTCTGGCCGAGATCAAGGCGCTGGTTGCCGAGGGCGTTATCGAAGTAACCCTTTTGGGTCAAAACGTCAACACTTACGGTGTCGAGTTTGGTGACAAGGGCGCATTTGCCAAGTTGCTGCGTGCGTGTGGCGACATCGAAGGTCTCGAGCGCGTGCGATTCACGAGCCCGCACCCAGCAGCATTTACCGATGATGTCATCTACGCAATGGCTGAGACTCCAAATGTCATGCCGACCCTGCACATGCCGCTGCAATCTGGCAGCGACCGCATTCTTAAAGAGATGCGCCGAAGCTACCGAAGCGACAAGTACCTTGGCATTCTCGAGCGAGTGCGCGCCGCCATCCCTGGCGCCACCATCACCACCGACCTCATCGTGGGTTTCCCTGGCGAGACCGAAGAAGATTTCTTAGAAACTATGCGAGTTGTCGAAGAAGCACGTTTCGGAGCCACCTATACCTACCAGTACTCAAAGCGACCAGGCACTCCGGCAGCGACACTTCCAGACCAGTTGCCTAAGGCAGTTGTTCAAGAACGCTACGAGCGTTTGCTTGAGTTAGTTAACCGCATTTCGCTTGAAGAAAACCAGGCTCTGGTCGGAAACGTAGTTGAGGTACTTGTTTCGAACGGCGGTCGCAAGGATGATGCCACGCACCGCATGAGCGGTCGCGGGCGTGACAACCGACTCGTGCACTTTGCTGTTCCCGAAGGTGCCGAGGCGCCTCGACCGGGTGACCTGGTGCAGGCCACAATCACCGAGGCAGGACCATATCACCTAATCGCCGACACCGGCTATTCACTGCGCAAAACCATCGCGGGTGACGCGTGGGATCGTGCCGAGGCGGCGAGCTGTGCGGTGTCAAGTTCTTCGGTTGGCTCAGCAAAGGCGGGGGTTTCGCTCGGCCTTCCAACCCTAGGCAAGCCTCATTCAGCGCCTAGCTCTGAGCCACACTCGCACTAATGGCTAAATTGATTGCCGTCGTTGGCCCAACCGGCGCTGGCAAATCGGCTTTGGCTATCGACATTGCCAAACATCTGATAGCTCAGGGCGGCCAAGCTGAAATCATCAACTGTGACTCCATGCAGTTCTACAAGGGCATGGATGTCGGAACCGCCAAGCTGACCCTTGCCGAACAGCAGGGCGTTCCGCATCACCTGTTTGACTTCCTTGAGATAACCGACGAATCGACAGCAGCGGAATACCAGAAGATTGCTAGGCCGCTAATCGAATCGCTTCAAGAGCGGGGAGTGACTCCAATCCTGGTCGGCGGTTCGATGCTTTACGTCGCCGCAGTTCTAAACCGATTCGAGTTCCCGGCTCGCGATGAAGTGCTTCGTGCTCGACTCGAACAAGACCTAATCGAACATGGCCCACATGAGATGCATCGTCGGCTAAAGGCGCTCGATCCGATTGCGGCCAGCAGAATCATCCCTGAAAATGGTCGCCGAAGTGTCAGGGCCATAGAGATCGTTACTCTAACGGGTGAACCGTTCGCAGCGGCTCTTCCCGAGGTGCCAGAAGATTGGCAGCCGGTGCTCGAGATAGGCATAACCGGCGACCGCGAGCACCTGCGCGCCAGGTTAGAGGCGCGAGTTATAAAGATGTGGCAACAGGGTTTGATCGCCGAGGTGCAGGCACTCGAGGCCCACGGCATCCGTGCCGGTAAGACTAGTTCGGCCGCTATTGGTTACTCACAGGCCTTGAAGCAGATTGACGGCGAAATGACCGAGGCTGAGGCGATTGCCGACACCGTGCGGCTTACACAGAAGTATGCCCGCAGGCAAATGTCGTGGTTTCGCCGTGACTCTCGCATTCAGTGGCTCGATTATCAAGACCCCGAGGCGGCCGCGAAGGCTCTTGCTCTGGTCGATGACTGGATGAGCCTCTAGGCTTGAAGCATGTCCAATCTGCTTTCATTCACCAAGGGTCACGGCACCGGCAACGACTTCGTGTTGTTCCTCGATGCCGAGGGCGAAGTATCGCTTACCTCCGAGCAGATTGCCCAAATTTGTGACCGCAACTTCGGCATCGGCGCCGACGGGCTTATCCGAGTCGTCAAGTCTGAGAATCTGCCTGAGGGCGCTGCCTCGCTTGCCGAAGAGCCGAATGCCACCTGGTTCATGGATTATTACAACTCCGATGGCTCGACAGCAGAGATGTGCGGCAATGGCACTCGGGTCTTCGCGCGGTACCTAACCGAAAAGGGGCTCGTTGAGCTTTCTCACGGCGAAACTCTGTCGATCGGTACACGGGCTGGCGTCAAAGACATCCAACGCAATCTTGCCGGCTTCGTGGTCGACCTCGGTCGCTGGAAGCTTGAAGACGAGGTTCTGGTGAAGGCTCATAATCTCGACGTTCCTAGGCCGGGTCAGGGAATCAACGTTGGCAACCCTCACGTGGTCGTGGCCCTTGCCGAGCCGCGCGAGCTTGCCACGCTCGATTTATCAGAGCTGCCAGAAATTATCCCGGTGCCTGAAGCCGGTGCCAACATTGAATTTGTCGTGCCTGCCGAGCCGATGGTCGCCAACGGTGTCGGCTCCATCACCATGCGCGTATATGAGCGCGGTGCGGGGGAGACCCTGTCTTGCGGAACCGGAATCGTGGCTGCAGCATTGGCTACTCGCCACTGGGCCGGCCAGGGCGCACCTAACCAATGGAAGGTCACCGTTCCAGGTGGCGTTCTAGGAGTTCGCATGTTTGCCGCCGAAGATGGCGAGCACATCGGTTTGAGTGGGGCCGCCGAATTGGTGTTCGATGGTGTTCTCGACCTCGACGAGCTAAAGCCTCGACACTCGCGCACCTAACCCCGCGCATCTAACTCAAAGAGCACGGCCGAATCGAACTAGCCTCGGTTCTTCACGCGAATAACGCGAAAACCTTTGGCGGTGTTGATTCGAATCGTTGAGAAACCCTCGGGCATTTCAACCTCAAGCCAGCGCTGAAGCGAGTCTGCACCCAAATTTTTCTGCACCACCAGGTAGGCCTCTGCAGTCTCCGCAAGACGAGGCAGCCAACTGCTCAAAATCTCGTGCAAAACATCCTTGCCAACGCGAATTGGTGGGTTAGACCAGATGCCGGTAAAAACCAAGTCGACCGGAACATCTTCGGGCCTAGCCGTCTTTACGTTCTTCAGCCCTAGACGTGCGGCATTGGCCGCGGTTAGGTCCAGCGAGCGCTGATTCACATCGATGGCCCAAATGGTCGCCTGAGGCGCTCGAGACGCCAGCGAAAGGGCAATCGGGCCCCATCCGCAACCAACATCAAGGATGTTTCCGCTCGGCGGCACTTCATCCAGGTGATCGAGTAGTACAAGGGTTCCCTGATCGATGTGATCTGGGCTAAAGATGCCACCGGCGGTAGTAACCGAAACGGATTTACCGTCGATTACTACTCGGATCTCTTTGGGCTTGAACTTGCTATCTGGGGCCTCAGAAAAGTAGTGATCAGAGGACATATTCGAAACCTTATTACAGATCGGCAAACTAGTGTTAGTCGTAATGAATGACAAGCAGTTCGACAGCGACGAATCCGAAGAGACCACCAAGGCTTCCTTTGCCTCTCGTGGCGACGAAGTCATCGACAGAATTCTGCGTCGCGGTGAGCGTGCTGTGGCTCTCGGTGCCGAAGAGACCCATGGCTATTCTGCTTCTGACGGCGACCAACAAGACCTACAAGACCGAACCTCGCTTCGTCGCGTAAACGGCCTATCCACCGAACTTCAAGACATCACAGATGTCGAGTATCGTCAACTGCGACTCGAGAAGGTTTTGCTAATCGGGCTATGGGGTCAGAACAGCCTAGAAGATGCCGAGAATTCACTGCGTGAACTAGCAGCGCTCGCCGAAACAGCGGGTTCTACCGTGCTCGATGGTCTACTGCAGCGACGCAGCTATCCTGACCCGGCCACATACCTGGGTAAGGGCAAGGCCGAAGAGCTGCGCGAACTCGTGGTCAGCTCTGGTGCCGATACGGTCATTGCCGACACTGAACTCGCACCCAGCCAACGTCGAAACCTTGAAGACGTAGTCAAGGTCAAAGTAGTTGACCGAACCGCGGTGATTCTCGACATCTTTGCCCAACACGCCAAGTCTCGCGAGGGCAAGGCTCAGGTTGAGTTGGCTCAGCTCGAATATCTCTTGCCTCGTTTGCGCGGTTGGGGTGAGTCGATGTCACGCCAAGCGGGTGGTCAGGCTGCCGGCGGTGTCGGCATGGGCTCTCGTGGCCCGGGTGAAACAAAGATTGAGCTCGACCGCCGCCGCATTAACACCAGGATGGCAAAGCTTCGCAAGCAGATTGTTGAGATGGAGCCGGCTCGCGAAACCAAACGTTCCACTCGCAAGAAGAATCAGGTTCCTGCGGTAGCAATCGCGGGCTATACCAACGCGGGCAAGTCATCCTTGTTGAATCGCATGACTCAAGCGGGTGTCTTGGTGCAGAACGCGCTTTTCGCCACTCTTGACCCAACCGTGCGAAAGACCAAAACCCCGGATGGTCGCGACTACACGCTGGCCGACACCGTTGGTTTTGTTCGCAACTTGCCACACCAACTGGTCGAGGCGTTTCGTTCAACGCTCGAAGAAATTGCCGATGCCGACCTGATCGTTCACGTCGTGGATGCATCGCACCCAGACCCTGGCAGTCAGATTGCCACCGTTCGCGATGTTATTGGTGACGTGGGAGCACGCGGAATAGCCGAGCTGATTGTGTTTAACAAGATCGATCTTGCTGACGAGACTCAGCGCATGGCCCTGCGAGGCATGGAACCAGGATCAATCGGAGTCTCGGCTCGAACTGGCGAGGGCCTGGAAGAACTACTTCAGCGAATTGCCGAACTATTGCCCGAACCAAATATCGAAGTAGCGGTCTTAATTCCCTACGACCGCGGAGACTTGGTGTCGCGTCTGCATTTGAACAGTCGCATTCTGGTGCTTGATTATCGCGAGAACGGAACCTTTGTACGTGCGATGGTAAAGCCAGACATCGCGGCCGAGCTGGCGCTGTATCGTCTAGTTATTTAGGTAGAACGCCTAAAGAGCACGCGTGTGCTCTAGATGGAACGCTTAAAGAGCATACGAGTGCTCTAGATGGAACGAAGTACGGCGACAACCTTGCCCAGGATGACCGCGTGGTCACCGAGGATTGGTTCGAATTCCGAGTTGCGTGGCAATAGCCAGGTGTGTCCATCGCGCTGCTTGAAGGTTTTGACCGTTGCTTCTTCTTCAAGCATGGCTGCAACAATGTCACCGTTTTCAGCAGTTTGTTGAGACCGAACAACGACCCAGTCGCCGTCACAGATGGCTGCGTCAATCATTGATTCGCCGACAACCTTGAGAAGAAACAGGTCACCCTTGCCAACCAGCTGGCGAGGTAGCGGAAAGATTTCTTCGACGTTTTGGTCTGCGGTAATCGGAATACCAGCGGCGATTCGGCCGACCATTGGCACCATTGCCGCTTCGCCATAAGGGGTTGGGTTGTCAGACTGTGCGCTCTGACCGTCATAAAGCCCCTCGGGTTCAATCAAAACTCTGATTGCACGCGCGGTGTTTGCGTCGAACGAAATGTAGTGAGCGTCTTTTAGCTGCTCAAGCTGGTACTTGACGCTGGAGACCGCCTTGAGCCCAACTTCGTCGCCAATCTCTCGGAGCGAAGGGGTGTAGCCGCTTTGATCTTTCGAGCGAATGATGAACTCCAGGATGCGCTCTTGCATTTGGCTCAGGTTGTCTGAACGCTTTGCCATGTGATGCCCTCCGATGTTTTTACCCTCGCCGCCTCGCTCATTTGGATAAATGTCTGAGGTCTGCGATTGACTCCGTATATCGAAATTGTATTCGTATTCGAACAAGAATACAAACACATTTTCGAATAAAAAAAGATTTACTTGACAAAGTGTTGGTGTTTGTTCGTAAACTTGTTCTAATTCGAACAGATGTTCGGAAAAGTGCAACAACGAGAACCAGACAACATGAATGAAATGAAAGGGAGTGCAGTAGCCATGGCTAACTACTCACCAGCTTCAAGAATGACTCGTCCTATTGCTCCAGTTTCAAAGCGAACCGTTTTGAACGCCAAGGGTCGTCGCTTTGTGCGCCAGGCCACCGTGGTCACTGTTGCAGTCGTTGCAGCGATCAGCTTTTTCTCGGGCCAGGCGGCAACCGCAGGTTCAGAGACCGTCAAGTCGCACTTCACCTACGTAACCATCCACTCAGGTGAGAGCCTTTGGCAGCTAGCCGCCAAAGTTGCCCCGAACGAAGACCGCCGCGACTGGATTGCAAAGGTTGTTGACCTCAACGCTCTAACCTCGGCAGACGTTACACCGGGTCAGCGAATCGCACTTCCTTAGCTCTGCGCACCTTTGCCGGTCGCTCGACGCCTAGCCATTAGTAAACTTGTGGAATGGCAAGACTAGAAGACCTTCCAATCCGCGATGACCTTAAGGGGCAGGTTCCCTACGGTGCGCCACAGCTCGAGGTTCCAGTCTCGCTAAATGTGAATGAGAACACTCACCGGGTTCCACTTGAAGTAGCAGAAGACATCATTCAGCGTTTAGCCAAATCGCTTATGACGATCAATCGCTACCCAGACCGTGAATTCATGTCACTTCGTTCCGCTTTGGCCAACTATCTCGATGCCGGTTTGGAACCAGAGAACATCTGGGCAGCGAACGGTTCAAATGAAGTTCTGCAACAAATCTTTCAGGCGTTCGGTGGCCCGGGTCGTAAATTTTTGAGTTTTACGCCGACTTATTCGATGTACCCAATCATCGCCTCGGGAACTCAAACCGAGTACGTAGCCGTCTCGCGTGATGAACGTTTTGAATTGACTCCAGATTTCATTAGAGCAAGCATCCTTGACCACAAGCCAAACATTGTGATTCTTTGTTCACCTAACAACCCAACCGGAACGCCGCTTAGTCTCGACTGTGTTGAGGCGGCCTATGAAGCGCTAACCGTGGCAAGCGGTGGAATTCTTGTAGTCGATGAGGCATACCAAGAGTTTGGTTCCGATCCGTCGGTTACCGCCATATCGCTATTACCAGGCAGAGAGCGACTGTTGGTCAGCCGCACCATGTCAAAGGCCTTCGCGTTTGCCGGGGCCCGCGTTGGTTACCTCGCGGCCGATGCCGCCGTAGTTGATGCGCTTCGACTTGTGCGATTGCCCTATCACTTGAGCGCATTTACCCAAGCCGCTGCCGAAGGCGCCCTTGCTCATTCCACAGTCATGCTCTCTACGGTTGACGACATCCGTGCCCAACGCGACCGCATTGTTACTGAAATACAAGACTTGGGTCTCGACGCCTACCGCTCGGATGCAAACTTCGTGCTCTTCGGAGGGCTTGATGACCCCGCGGCGGTGTGGCAGCAGCTGCTCGACCGCGGCGTCTTAGTTCGTAACGTGGGTCTCGAGGGTACTTTGCGCGTTAGTGCTGGCACCGAGGCAGAAACTTCGGCGTTCCTGAAAGCCCTACGAGAAGTTCTTAATCACTAAGTTTTCTGCGCTTCGCTAGACTTGAAGCATCCCAGCGACGTTTTCGAAGACTTCGCTATGGCGAAAGGCAAATCTATGAATCGCATCGCACAACTACAGCGCCGCACGAGCGAGTCGTCAATCGAGCTATCGATTAACCTCGACGGAACTGGTCGCTCAGAGATCTCGACCACCGTGCCATTCTTCGACCACCTTCTGACCGCCTTCGCCAAGCACTCGTTGGTAGACCTTGTAGTCAAGGCCACCGGAGACACTCACATCGATGTGCACCACACCGTCGAAGACACCGCAATCGTTCTTGGCCAGGCAATCAAGCAGGCGTTAGGCGATAAAGCCAAGATTGGTCGCTACGGCGATGCCACCGTTCCGCTTGATGACGCTTTGGCGCGTGCGGTCGTCGATGTTTCTGGTCGCCCATATCTGGTCCACACTGGTGAGCCTGCTGGTTTTGAATTTCACCTTATTGGCGGCCACTTCACGGGTTCGATGATTCGTCACGTATTCGAAGCTATTGCTTACAACGCCGGAATCACTGTGCACGTAACAGTGCTTGACGGTCGCGACCCTCACCACATTGCTGAGGCTGAGTTCAAGGCTTTCGCACGCGCGTTCCGCAAGGCCGTTGAGTTCGATGCTCGTGTAGAAGGCATTCCCTCAACCAAGGGCGCTCTGTGATTTCACCTCGCGTAGTCGTTCTTGACTACGGCAGTGGAAACGTTCACTCGGTAGCGAAAGCCCTTGAGGTTGCCGGCGCAAGGGTTGAGCTAACGCGCGACCGAGATGCCGTTCTGAACGCCGACGGCCTAATTGTTCCCGGCGTTGGCGCATTCACAGCCGTCATTGATCAGCTAAACGAAGTCAAGGGCGGCGAGCTCATCGACAAGCGCCTAGTTGCTGCAAAACCGGTAATGGGTATTTGCGTGGGCTTGCAGGTGCTTTTCGAGCACGGTGTAGAGCACGGAATCGAAACCGATGGTCTCGGTCAGTGGCGTGGCACCGTTGAGCTCCTCGACGCTCCACTCGTACCGCACATCGGTTGGAACACCGTAACGCCTCCTGCCGACTCAAGGCTGTTTGAAAGCATTGCCGACGAGCGCTTCTACTTCGTCCACTCATATGGGGTTCAGAACTGGCAGTACGACGGGCTGGGTCCGATTCCGTCGCCGGTGCCAACCTGGGCCGAGTATGGCTGCAAGTTTGTGGCTGCAGTCGAAAACGGGCCGTTGACCGCGACGCAGTTTCACCCAGAAAAGTCCGGCCAGGCCGGCATCCAACTGCTTACCAATTGGCTCAAGACCTTCTAACCGAAAGCATCAAGCGCATGACTCAAAACTCGACCTATCTTGAACTACTGCCAGCCGTCGACGTTGCCGACGGCAAAGCCGTTCGCCTTACTCAGGGTGAGGCGGGCTCAGAGACTGACTATGGCAGCCCACTCGAAGCAGCTCAGACTTGGATTGATGCCGGAGCCGAGTGGATTCACCTCGTGGACCTAGATGCCGCTTTCGGTCGCGGTGATAACCGAGCAATCATCCGCGAAGTTGTAAACGCATCGAGCTCGGTGAAGATCGAACTTTCTGGCGGCATCCGTGATGATGCCTCGCTCGAGGCAGCGCTAGAAGCCGGTGCAACCCGAGTAAACCTGGGCACCGCTGCTCTCGAAAATCCCGAGTGGACCGAGCGAGTAATCGCCAAGTTCGGCGACGCCATTGCCGTCGGTCTTGATGTTCGCGGTACCACCCTGGCTGCCCGCGGTTGGACTCGCGAGGGTGGCGACCTCTGGGAGGTTCTCGCCCGTCTCGAAGCTGCAGGCTGCCCACGCTACGTGGTTACCGACGTCACCAAGGATGGAACGTTGAAGGGCCCAAACGTGGAGCTCCTGCGCGAGGTTATGCAGCGCACTTCGAAGCCGGTTGTTGCTTCCGGTGGAATCAGTTCGCTGCAGGACATCCGTGATCTACATGCCCTAGTAGCCGATGGTCTCGAGGGAGCAATTCTGGGCAAGTCGCTGTACGCCAATAAATTCACGCTACAAGAAGCGCTGGCCATCGCGAACGTTCGCGTCTAATCAAGAAACAGAACATGGACAGTCACGACCACAAGCACATCAACAAAGATCGGTTTGCCGATTCTGCTGGTGTGCCTTGGGAGGGTCGCAGTTTCGAGTCGAACCCCTTCTCGAATGATGACGGTTCAGCCAACACAGCACTTATCGAGGCGCTCGCCGAGTTTAGAAATGAGCCAGCAGACCCAAGACACGTGTTCAAGGCATTCTCAGCTTCTCGACTTTTGATTCCACTGCTTGCCGATCTTGGCGAGTCAGGGGAGGGTGCTCACGGCCAAACCGTTGACAAAAGCGCAGATCTTTCGATTGTTACCGTGCAAACCCCGGATGGTCAGACTGGCTTGCCGGTGTTCAGCTCGGTTGCTTCGATGGCCCGGTGGAACAAGACCGCCCGCCCTGTGCCAAGCGATGCCGTTAGAGTTGCGCTCGCCGCAGCGTCAGAGGGCAATACCCGAATCGTGCTCGACCCTGGAAGCGATACCGAGTTTGTCTTCCGCAGACCTGCCATCAAAGCCATGGCGATGCAGCAGGAGTGGTTGCCATCATTCCTAAGCGAAGCCGTGGGGCAAGCTTTTGCAGAGCCACTTGATGAAAGCGAACCGTCGGTTCTGGCGATTTATCTCGAGGCTGGCGACCCGAACTCGCGTCTCGAAGGTGCTGAGTTGCAGATTTCGCTCAAGCTCGAAGCGGGTTTGAGCCAGGATGAAGTTCAGGCTCTTGTCTCGCGTCTAGCCAAGGCCTGGTCGCAGAGTGAAATCATTGCCGAATCGGTTGATTCGATGCAGCTACGCTTGCTGGCTGCCGAATAGGCAGCCCAGAAACTTACTTAGTTAACTGGACCGGTGAACTTTTCACCAGGGCCTGCACCCGGGGCATCCTTGATGATTGAAGCTTCGCGGAAGGCAAGCTGAACCTGACGGAGTGCATCGCGAAGTGGGCGAGCGTGGTGGTCCCCGAGATCTGCAGCGGCGGCGGTAATGAAACCAGCGGTTGCGTTGATGAGTTTGCGAGCCTCGTCGAGGTCGCCCTTGCGCCCGTCTTCGGCTAGACCACACTGAACCGCGGCAACGGTCAAGAGGTCAACCGCGTAGCGACCAATTACCTCAACCGCTGGAAGGTCAGCGATATCGTGCATTTCAACCTCTGGTGATTGAGGTTCGCGCGATTCTGAATTTGAGGTAGACAAGGGCTTCTCCTTTTGAGTTCTTTCTGATAGGCTAACCCATGGCTCCGAGGTTCGCCCTCGGTCAGAAGTGGATTTATTTCCCACCCGCGATCGCCGAACTAGTGTCTTTGACACATAGGTGGCCGGGTAAAGCTGGAGACTTTATCGTTTCTGTACGCATTCAGGCTGCCCGCCTGTGGCGTGGCCATTTATGTCACGTCTAAAGGAGCTACAAATCAGCGATCCCCGCATCAATGAGCGCATCCGCGTGCCAGAGGT
>CANGGK010000027.1 GCA_947453475.1 Microbacteriaceae bacterium | reverse complement strand
CGCAGTGTCGCCAGGCATAAACGGCGTGGACGTGCTGATCTCACTCATCGTCTTTACCTTGATTTACGGCGTACTCGCCGTGGTCGAGTTCAAGCTTCTGTTAGCCGCCGCTCAAAAGGGCGTCGAAGAGCAGGTTGCCAACGAAGACGCCGACAAACTGGCTGTTGCCTACTAGAAACCGATAGGAGAAAACAAAAATGCAACTCAACGAAATTTGGTTCCTCGTAGTCGGATTCCTATTTATCGGCTACTTCGTTCTCGACGGGTTCGACTTTGGTGTTGGAATGGCGTTGCCGTTCCTCGGCAAGGATGACACCGATCGACGCGTGCTAATCAACACCATCGGTCCTGTTTGGGACCTCAACGAGACCTGGGTTGTGGTCGCCGGCGCAAGCTTGTTTGCCGCCTTCCCAGAATGGTACGCATCGCTATTCAGCGGTTTTTACCTTCCGCTGCTACTCATCCTTGCATCATTGATTCTTCGAGGCGTAGCCTTTGAATATCGTGGAAAGGGTCACACCATTGGCGCAAATGAAGCCAAGTGGAAGGCGCGCTTCGACTGGATGATCGTTATTGGATCGGCCTTGCCAGCCCTACTTTGGGGTGTTGCATTTGCAAACATCGTGCAGGGTGTTCCACTAAACGAGAAGCACATCTTCACCGGAAACCTATTCACACTATTGAACCCATACGGTTTGCTTGGTGGATTGGTCACCCTGACGCTGTTCTTCACCCACGGATTGGTGTTTATCACCTTGAAGACCGAAGGTGACATCAAGGATCGCGCTCGCGCCATGGCTACCAAGGTGGGCATAATCTGCACCGCACTGGCAGCAGTCTTCTTGGTCTGGACGTTATTAGCGCACTTCAGCGTTATTGGATTCATCCTGACCGCACTGGCAGCACTCTCACTGATTGCAGCTCTGTTTGCAAACCACCTAAAGCGCGAAGGAATCTCATTCTCACTATTGGTTTTCACCATTGTGACTGCGGTTGGTGCATTGTTCGCCGCTCTGTTCCCAAATGTTTTTCCATCAACCACAGACCCAGCGTTCAGTTTGACGATTGAAAACGCATCATCGAGTCAGTACACGCTTACTGTGATGAGCTGGGTTGCCGTGGTTATGATTCCACTTGTCTTGCTCTACCAGGGTTGGACATACTGGGTCTTCCGCAAGCGAGTAAGCCGCAAGTCGATTCCAGCCGGTTCGCACTAAACACTAGGAACAAAATCAAACCGATCGATTCAAGACTCCTTCGGGAGGCAGGGGCGGCCCGCTGGTTTATAGCCGGTGTGGTCGCTCTTGCCATGCTTGGATCTGCCGCGACGGTGACCATCGCATGGTCAACCTCTTTTTTCATTAGCCAGGTGTTCATCGAGCACGAGCCCGTTAATTCGTTACTGTTCTGCTTTTGGTGGCTTGCGATTGGCGGTTTAGCCAAAGCGCTTGTGATTTGGTTGCAAGAATTCTTCGCCACTCGCGCGGCTGCCGCAGTCAAGTTAGAGCTGCGAGGCAAGTTGTTTGATGCGATAAACAAATTGGGGCCGGGATGGTTGGCCGAACGGAGTGTGGCCGAGATCAACCTGCTGGCTACTTCGGGGTTAGATTCCCTAGAGCCGTACTTTGCCAAGTACCTTCCGCAATTGATTTACACCGCCATGGTTACACCGATTTTCGTCGGAATTATTTGGCTCAGCGATTTCTCGAGTGGAGTCACTCTCTTAGTTACCCTGCCTTTGATTCCACTATTCATGATTTTGATTGGCTGGGCGACCAGATCTATTCAAGATAAGCAGTTACAAGCTCTCACGTTGCTATCACGTCACTTTTTAGAGGTGTTGCGCGGCCTTACCACTCTGAAGATATTTAGACGCGTAGACGCACAAAAGGAAACACTGAGTCGGGTGAGCAAAGAACACCGAGTGCGAACGATGAAAGTGCTTCGTGTCACTTTTCTATCTGGCTTCGCTCTCGAACTGATTGCAAGCCTCGCAGTTGCTCTAATCGCAGTTTCAATCGGCCTTCGATTGTTGAACGGCGACCTCACCTTGGGTGTGGGATTATTCGTGCTACTGCTTGCACCCGAGGCTTATTTACCACTTCGACAAGTTGGAGCCCAGTTTCATGCCTCGGCCGAGGGAGTTGCCGCGTCGTCAGGAATTCTAGACATTATTGATGAAGCTCAGACCGGCAAAGAGCAGCAAGCGAAATCGACATTCGGTCACCACTCGTTCAAATCGGCCGCGCTAAATGTGGTTTCTGGCCCATCAGGCATCGGCAAGTCAACAATCTTCAATAATCTTTTGGGCTTTGGTGGCGGTAAACCCGTTTTCGAACTCGATGACGTTGCCTGGATGCCGCAGGTGAGCAAACTTTTTGCTGGAACAGTAGCTGAGAATATCGCAGGGCCCAACGTGCCAACCGATCAGAAGTTATTGGCCGAAGTAATGCGGCTTGCCGCTCTTGACGACCTCGTGCCTACACAGGTGGTTGGACCATCGGGCACACAAGTTTCTGGCGGGCAGGCGCAACGCATTTGCCTCGCCAGAACCTTCTATCGGGCAAAAGCCAATCATTGCCTCTATTTACTCTTGGATGAACCGATTTCTGCCCTAGATGAGGCGCGAGCAAGCCAGGTTATCGAGTCAATCCAGTCTCTAGTCAAGGATGGGGTTACCGTAGTCGCGATCTCTCATCAGGATTCCCTTATGAACGTTGCCGAGCACTTTATCGAGGTGCAAGGTGTCGAATAGAACCAAAGTAAATTTGGCCCTTGGCCTACCGAGAGATGGGTTCTTCAAAGCGGGACTTATTGTTGCTGTGCTTCAGGGCTTATCAGCCGTAGCCTTGCTGGGAGTTTCGGCTTGGTTAATTTCACGAGCAGCAGAAGTGAATTCGATCGTTTACCTTGGGCTGGCGATTGTTGGCGTGAGAGGTTTCGCAGTCGGCCGGGCGACATTCAGATACGTAGAACGACTCTTGCTTCACGAATCGGCATTTCGAATGCTTGGTGAGCGCCGACCGCAAATATTCGCGAAGTTGGCACCGTTCATTCCCGCAGGCTTATCGAAGCAAAGTCGTGGCGAAATCATTGCCCGAATCGTTAACGATGTCGACGAGCTTCAAAACTTACCGCTGAGAGTCATTTCGCCACTTGTTCAAGCGGTTGCAGTTGCTTCGCTTTCGGTAGTTTTTGTCTTTGCATTGCTTCCAGCTGCCGGTTTGGCTTTATTACTCTCGCTTCTGCTGGGATTCACGGTCGCTATTCCAATCAGCGCGAAATTTAGTCGAATCAGCGACGAGACAATCGCCCCTTTGAAATCACGTCTATCAGAGCAGAGTTTGGACATTCTTGAAAACCAGGAGCTCTACCTAGCTTTCGGGTGGATGAACACTCGCCGTAATGCTCTGGCTGCGACTCATCGTAAGCTGCGTAAAGCTCTCGCAAAAACGGCTGTCTCCAATGGGTTCGGACTGTCACTATTTTCTCTACTCACTACCGTTGCCATGATTTCAGGCGCTTGGTTCGGAGGCCATGCGGTTGAACTCGACGCCGTTCCTGGAGCCCAATTGGCTGTCTTCATGCTCCTACCAATGGCGATTTTCGAGATTGCTCAGAGTGCTCAACCGGCCGCATCGGCATTTAGAAAGTTTCAGGTTAGTGCCTCCCGAATCAACGAACTCTTGACTCGAGTGGTGCCACCAGAATTAGAAATAGCCGCCGGTAATGAAGTATTCAGCGAATTCCAGTCTCTAGAGCTTTCGAATGTATCGATTACCTATCCCGATTCGCATCAGCCGGTCGTAGCTGGGTTTAATTTGAGACTCTTGCCTGGCGAGGTCATTATTTTGAGCGGGCCGAGCGGTGCAGGTAAGAGCTCTGTGGCGCTGGCGCTTTGTCGGCTACTCAACCTGAGTGCCGGAACTTACGAATTGAATAATCGTCCGGTGGCCAACTTTTCACTCGATTCGGTTAGGTCGAGGATTGGTTTGGTGGAGCAGAACCCGATGATATTCATTGGCAACCTGCGAGCCAATCTGCTTTTCGCCAAGCCGGAGGCAAATGATTCTGAACTCATCGAGATTCTCTCATCGGTTGGGCTTTGGCAGATGTTTGCCAACCGTGACGGTCTCGATACGGAGCTTGGCGATCGAGGTGTCTTGGTTTCAGGAGGAGAGGCACAGCGGTTGGCTCTGGCAAGGGCGATTCTGGCAGGTTTCAAGGTGTTGATTTTGGATGAGCCAACTGCAAACGTCGACCGAGAAACAGCCGATGGTTTACTTCATGAGCTATTGAGAGTGGCTAACGCTGACGATAGGGCAGTGGTGCTAATCACTCACGAGGCCCGCTACAAGAGCCTGGCAAATCGAGAAATAAGACTTTAAAACTAGGAGATTTTCGTCGAAAGCAACTTTAGGCGTCGAATGAAGGCTTCGGCATGCATTGCTTTACCAACGGTGGCTCCAAGATCTACCCAGTCGGTAACCACGCGGATTCCTTGGAGTGAGCTCAGGGCCCAAATTTCTAGACCGACCAGGTCGGCCGGGCGAACCTTTTCAGTTTTGGTCTCAAAACCCATCTGGTTGGCAATCGAAAAAACCTCTGCGCGAGTTACGCTCGGCAGCCAAGGGAGTTCATCCGAGCTTGAACAAAGAATGTCGCCGCGCCACCAAACCAGGGCGCTAAGTGCGCCTTCAAGGATGTAACCCTCGCTATTCAAGATCACGGCTTCATCGGCCCCGTGCATCTTCGCGTTGCGGCGCATCTGCATGCCAAGGCTTAGGTCAGGACCCTTCACTGCCGGGTTCTCGCGAGGGTCAACCTCGGGAAGAGTCCAAAGTGTGACATCGCCAAGTTGCTCAGGAGCCTCGCGAAGTCGCAGGTATAGGTGATGTGGGCTTTCTGCCTCGGCATGAAATTCGATGCGCGGAAACCAGCGAGCTTGTTTAGGAATTTGCTCGACTACGGCTTGAAAGAAGGGTTCCAGATATTCGATACAACTCGGCCGAACCTCTGCGACCCACGCAGCAAAACGTTCAAAGTGCGCGTCGAGCCCTCGCGCCTTGCCGTCTTCAACCAGCCAACTGTCGGCAACTTCGAGTTGAACATCTTGGTCAGAGGCCTCGGTAACCAGCACCAGCCGGTCAGAACGAAATTGAAAAAATTGGCTACTTTCGTTCATCCCACACCTCCTGGCATCTTGGCTATTGCGTCTAATCTAGATGATGAATCAAACCTCGCCCAATCGCCTTCCACATAGGAGTCACAATGCGCTTGCACAGTGCCTTTTTAGGTGGTTGGGTTCATCCGGCCGATGTCTTTGTTCAGTTCTTTGCGAATGAACCAAATGCATTTTGGCTAGACGGTGAACACTCGCCTAATGGGCGGTTCTCGATTATGGGTACTGGCCCGCTAGTAGACATCGCACAAGACCGAGAATCCTCGCAAATTGCCGAATCACTAGGAAGCCTCCACAATCAAAACTCTCTCGAACTTCCATTCAATTGGAGGCCGGGTTTAGTCGGTTTTTTGACTTACGAGGGCGAACCGAAGTTCATCCTGGCCGACCGGGCAATCGTGTTCGATCACGAGAATCAGGGTCTTTATTTCGTTGGGGCATTCGAGGCCGAAACCGACTTTGATTACTGGCATCACGCTGCCCTCCTACGCCTCGGATTTGCCGGCGGTCAGGTGGCTAGTTACCTGTATGAGCGTGCTTTGGTTGGAGTAGCGGAAAGACCCGAGGTCAGACACGACCCAACTAGTTATTTGTCGATGATTGAGACTGCCCAGCAACACATTGCTGCCGGTGATGTTTATCAAATCTGTCTTACCAACGAGATTTTGGTTGAGACCGTTCAAGATCCGCTGGCCGTATTTCTGCGGCTTCGCCAAATAAATCCAGCTCCCTATTCGGCTTTCATCCGTGTTGAAGGTGTGAGCCTGGCATCTTCTTCACCCGAGCAATTCATCCAAGTGTCAAAAACCGGCGAAATCAGCACTAAGCCAATCAAGGGCACACGACCTCGCGGTGACTCGATTGTTGAAGATCGAGCAATCGCCGAGAAACTGCAACGGGACCCAAAGGAACGTGCCGAGAATCTTATGATCGTCGACCTGATGCGAAACGATATCGGTCGGGTCTCTGAGGTCGGCTCGGTCTCTGTGCCCAAACTCTTTGACATTGAGTCGTATGCCACAGTCCACCAGTTAGTGAGCACCGTTGCCGGAAGATTGGCCGAGGGCGAGACGGCGTGGTCTGCTGTGCAAGCAGCTTTTCCCGGCGGATCGATGACCGGTGCACCTAAAATTCGGGCAATGGAGCTCATCGAAGAGCTCGAACGCGGCCCCCGAGGCATCTATTCGGGCTGCGTTGGCTATTTAGGCGCAGATGGCTCTGCCGAGTTCGCAATGGTCATTCGCAGCATCGTTTTCGAGGCTGAAACGGCACGAATCGGAGTCGGCGGCGGAATAACCATCGATTCGAACCCCGCATCCGAGCTAGAAGAAACAAAGTTGAAGGCAATGGCTCTTCTCAACGCTCTAAACGCCACCGACCCATGGGCTTGATTGGTAACCTTTACCTAAGGGTTTTTGCACCCGTAGATTTCACGAAAAGCGAGTAAATGACTGAGCAAAACGCGCCTGAGACGGCCGAGAACGAATACGACGTAGCTGCCATCCAAGAAAAGTGGTTGCCAGTCTGGGATGAACTGCGCCCATTTGCTTCAGGCAAACCTGGCGACGAGCGCCCTAAGAAGTACGTACTCGACATGTTCCCATACCCATCTGGCGACCTACACATGGGTCACGCAGAGGCATACGCTCTCGGCGACGTAATCTCTCGCTACTGGGTGCAAAAGGGCTTCAATGTCATGCACCCAATCGGTTGGGACAGCTTTGGGTTGCCGGCCGAGAATGCCGCAATCAAGCGTGGCCTAGACCCTAAGGGCTGGACATACGACAACATCGCTCAGCAGAAGTCATCTATGCGTCGCTATGCGTGCTCATTTGACTGGGACCGCGTATTGGTCACGTCTGACCCAAGCTATTACCGCTGGAACCAGTGGCTATTCCTAGAGTTCTATAACAAGGGCCTCGCTTATCGCAAGAACTCAAATGTCAACTGGTGCCCGAGCTGTCAGACGGTTTTGGCTAACGAGCAGGTTGTTCAGGGTCTCTGCGAGCGTTGTGACAGCGTAGTAACCAAAAAAGCTCTTACCCAGTGGTACTTCAAGGTAACCGACTATGCAGATCGTCTTCTAGACGATCTAGACACGCTTGAGGGCAACTGGCCTTCGAAGGTGCTTTCGATGCAACGCAACTGGATTGGCCGTTCACACGGAGCCGACGTTCAGTTCGAAATTGAGGGCCGCACCGAGCCGGTAACCGTCTTCACTACTCGACCCGACACGCTGTTCGGCGCAACCTTCATGGTCGTTGCCGCAGACAGCGCGCTAGCCGCAGAGCTTGCTGCTGACTCGAACCCTGAGATTCAGAGTGCGTTCGTCAAGTATCTAGAGATGGTCAAGCAGTCGAACGACATCGAACGCCTGGCAACCGACCGCCCAAAGACCGGAGTCGACCTCGGTCGTTTCGCAATCAACCCGGTCAACGGCGAGAAGCTACCTATCTGGGCGTCGGATTATGTTTTGGCAGACTACGGTCACGGAGCCATCATGGCTGTGCCGGCGCATGACCAGCGCGATTTTGAGTTCGCCAAGGCAATGAACCTACCGATTCGCACCGTTGTCGACATCAAGGATGAAAACGGAGTATCAATAGACCCAGCAGTTGGAGAAGCACCGACTACCGGTTCGGGAACACTAATCAACTCGGGGCCGCTAGATGGTCTCGCCAAGGATGTTGCGATTGAAAAGATCGCCGAGATTCTGCAGGCCGAGGGCAAGGGCAAGAAGACCAAGAACTTCCGCCTGCGTGACTGGCTAATCTCTCGCCAGCGATACTGGGGCACCCCAATTCCGATCATCCACTGTGGAAACTGTGGTGAAGTTCCGGTTCCTGCAGATCAACTTCCGGTGCTGCTTCCATCAGCCGAGGGTCTTGACCTAAAGCCCAAGGGTACATCTCCACTTGGTGGTGCAGAGGACTGGGTAAACGTTGCCTGCCCTAAGTGTGGAATTGCAGCCAAACGCGACACCGACACCATGGATACCTTCGTGGATTCATCCTGGTATTTCCTTCGCTTCCTGTCTCCAAACTCAGACGAAGTTGCCTTCCCCGTCGAAGAGGCCAAGGCCTGGGCTCCCGTTGATCAGTATGTCGGTGGAGTAACTCACGCGATTTTGCACCTGCTCTACGCCCGCTTCGTAACCAAAGTTTTGCACGACTTGGATTACCTCGATTTCGAAGAGCCTTTTACGCGTTTGCTAAACCAGGGCATGGTTCTGATGGGCGGCAGTGCGATGTCAAAGTCTCGCGGCAACCTAGTTGCACTAAGTGAGCAGCTCGATGAACACGGCGTCGATGCCGTTCGTCTGACGATGTCGTTTGCTGGCCCACCCGAGGATGACATCGACTGGGCAGATGTTTCGCCAGCAGGCTCGGCGAAGTTCCTTGCTCGCGCCTGGAGAACCGCTAATGATGTTTCGTCACCTGTTGATATCGATTTTGTTGCTGGAAATGCAGAGCTTCGCAAGGCGACGCACAGCTTCTTGCGTGACTTTGGCCCATTGATCGAGGGCTTCAAGTTCAATGTTGGCGTTGCCAAGATCATGGAGCTAGTCAACGCGTTGCGCAAGGCCATCGATGGTCCTGCCGGCTCTGGAGATGCAGCGGTTCGTGAAGCCGCCGAAACGGTTGCGAAGGCGCTGTCTCTATTCGCTCCATACACAGCAGAAGACATGTGGCAGAAACTGGGCCATACTCCTGGTGTTGCATTGGCTGAGCTACCAGAAGCTGACCTATCGCTGTTGGTCGAGAGCTCAATCGTGGCAATCGCTCAGGTTGACGGCAAGGTGCGAGACAAATTCGAGGTTTCTGTCGACATCAGCGAGAGCGACCTTCGAGACTTGGCAATGTCTTCAGAAGCGGTAAAGAAGGCAATCGGAGACAAGCAGGTTGCAAACGTAATCGTTCGAGCACCGAAACTTGTCAACATCGCAACCAAGTAACTCGCTTTTCAACAGAGCTTCTATTAGGCCACCTCGAGAGTTTCGGGGTGGCCTAGTTTTTTAGGCATGGATGGTTTGTTGGCTAAGGCACGTGGATTTCTGCGCGAAGCAAGCCCGAGTCGCAAACTAGTGTTGCTACTCATTGCCCTGGTAGCTCTGGCTGCTCTTCTTATTAATTCACTCGGAGTAGACAAGCCCACCGTGGTTAGTTCGCCTGTCCCGAGTAGTTCTGGCTTTGGGCAATCGAGTGTGAACTCGCCTACCTTTTATGTGCACATCGTCGGGCGGGTAAAGTCTCCCGGGGTTTACTCGCTAAATGTAGGTTCTCGACTATTCGATGCTGTGGTTGCTGCGGGTGGTTTTCTCAACGATGCCGATCAAGGCAGTGTGAACCTTGCTAGGCAACTCACTGACGGCGAGCAGGTCATTGTTCTGAAGCTCGGGGTCGCCGGCACAGAATCGGTCAATTCTTCGGGGTCGGTCCTTGGGCTAGTTTCACTAAACCGAGGCACCGAGGCTGAACTCGAATCATTGCCGGGGGTTGGCCCGGCACTCGCTGGCCGCATCATCGACTGGAGGCAAGCAAACGGTGGCTTCAAAAGAAAAGAAGACTTACTTCAAGTGGGTGGAATCGGCGACAAACTCTTTAGTGGCCTTTCTAAGTTGATAAGTCTCTAATGCTGTGGATAGTTGCCGTAGTGATGTGGCTTTACCTGGCTGCGCTCATTAGCTGGTTTCAATGAGGCGACTTTCTGCGCTGCTTGTTCCACTTCTACTCTTGGGCACATTCTCATTTTCGGTTCAGCTTGCAAAACACACAAACCAGTTATGGGCTCAAACCGTTTATGACGGGCCGTTCGAGGGCTTGAGAGCTGTTTTTATGGGGAACCTCGCCGGTGTCACCCACGACTCGAAAGGTCTAGTGGCGGGTTTAGCTATCGGTGACACATCGCTTTTGTCAGATACGACCAAAGAGGCCATGAAGACTGTTTCGCTAACTCACTTGACGGCTGTTTCTGGGTCGAACTGCGCAATCGTAATCGGCATTGTCTTTCTGCTTCTAGGCAGACTCCCAATAGGTCGTGCGGTTCGACTAGTGCTCGCCATGGTGAGTCTCTTTGCTTACATCCTGCTAGTTGGCCCTCAACCTAGCGTTCTTCGTGCGGGAGTGATGACTGCAACGGTTTTGGTTGCCAACGCAATGGGGCGCAAAAGTTCGGCTATGAGCGCTCTCGCCCTCTGCATCTTGATTCTCTTGGTTAGCGACCCTTGGTTAGCGGTCAACTTCGGTTTCCAGCTTTCGGTCTTAGCCACAGTCGGCATACTCCAACTTGCCCCGCCCATCGCAGAGAAATTTGGGTCCTTTATGCCGAAATGGTTCGCTTTGGTTCTGGCCGTATCTATTGCGGCTCAACTGATGTGCCTACCGGTGTTACTTCAACTGCAACCGGGGCTCTCAACCTATTCGATTCCAGCGAATGTTCTCGCCGAACCACTCGTAGCCCCGATAACCGTGCTTGGAATGCTCTCTTGCTTGGTTGGGCCGGTGTTGCCTGGCTTAGGCTCGCTTCTGAGTTGGCTCGCGTCGCTAGGTGCTTGGCTTATCACCCAGATTGCCGTCAATTTCTCGAGCGCACCAAAAGCAACGCTCGGTTGGCCGGGAGGTGCCCAAGGCATTGTTCTTTCAGTTTTGGTCGCTGTTGCCGCCTTCATCGCTTTGAAATCGAAACTCCAGCGCCTGAGATTCGTTTCTAGCCTTTCTTTAGGGCTTATCGCTTCAGCCGTGTTCGGAAGTTGTACGGCTCAACAATTTCAAGCGGGAAACTGGCTCCCAAAGAACTGGTCAATAGTGTCTTGCGATGTCGGTCAGGGCGATGCGACGGTGATTAGATCTGAAGGGCAGGTTGCGCTGATTGACGTGGGGCGAAAGCCTGCGCCAGTTAAGACATGTTTGAGAAGGTTGGGCATCAATCATTTGAACCTACTCGTACTAACCCACTTTGATCTCGACCATGTTGGTGGCTTAGATGGCGCTCTCGACTCGACGCCTGTCGACACCGCGATTATCACCAGCTACCATGATGACCGCCCTGCCGCATTCATTACCTATAGAAAACTCCGAGCCGCATCGAAGCGTCTCATTGCCGCCGGCACCGGGCTATCGGGTACTTTAGGTGGATTCGCTTGGAAGGTGCTATCGCCGCACCTGGGTGGGGCCGAAGCCGAGGATTCAAACGATGGCAGCGTGACCATGTTGTTTCAAAGTGCGAAATTGAATGTGCTTACCCTCGCCGATTTGGGAGAGAAGGGTCAGATGCGGTTAGCGAGCGAATCGGCAACATGGTTAGGTGGCGGGTTTGGCGGAGTGCCATTGGTCATTAAGGTCTCACATCACGGTTCGGCGGATCAATATCCCGAGCTCTATGAAGCCCTAAAGCCGCAGGTTGGTCTATTCTCTGTGGGTCTGCACAACGACTACGGTCACCCAACTAAGCGAACCCTCGACTTACTAACTCGGTCGGGTGCGCAGGTGTTTAGAACAGATTTGCAGGGGAGTATTGCAGTTGAATCGACAGCAGAGGGTCTGCGGGTTTCAACCTCGGGTCAGGGATAGGCTTTCTCTGTGACTAAGGCGAAGCAGATGGATTGGCGAACAGCTTCGCCACACCCTGTTGTCTTTGTCTCTGGCCCAGAAGAGTATTTTGCTAGCCGGTCGATAAGAAGTCTTCGCGAGCAGTTAAAACAGCTTGATTCTGCTCTCGAAATTCACGAGATCGAGGCAGCCGACTACCAAGCTGGGCAGCTCCTAAACTTGACCAGCCCGTCTCTTTTCGCCGAACCCCGCTTGCTCATCGTATCTGGGGTGGAGCGCTGTAGCGACGACTTGATCACCGATGGTCTGGATTACATTGCCAACCCGACATCGGACACCACCGTGATTCTTAGGCACACCGGTTCTAGTGTGCGCGGCAAAAAGCTGGTTGACGCAATAAGAGTCAATCCAAATTGCGCCGAGATTTCGTGCATAGCCATCAAGGGTGACAGCGAGAAGCTCGCATTCATTCAGGGGGAGTTTTCTCATGCTGGGCGAAAGGTAACTCAGGGCGCAGCCAAGGCTCTGCTAGATGCTTTCTCAGATGACATTGCCGAACTCGCCGGAGCGTGTCAGCAACTGCTCCAAGATAGCGCCGAAACAATCACCGAAGACATAGTTGATCGATACTACGGCGGGCGAGTCGAAACGAACGCTTTCAAAGTTTTAGATGCCGCCTTGGCAGGTCAAACTGGTACAGCACTTGGCCTACTCAGGCACGCACTTTCCACCGGGGCCGATCCGGTGCCCCTAGTCGCTGGCATTGCCATGAAAATAAGACAACTTGCAAAAATCTACGGAAACCGAAACGCTTCAGCGGCTGCGGTTGGCATGGCTCCGTGGCAAATGGATCGCGCCAAGAAAGACCTCCAAGGTTGGTCTGAAGATGGATTGGCCTTAGTCGTTCAAAGGCTGGCCGATGCCGATGCCGCCGCAAAGGGTGCCGAACGTGACCCGGTATTCACACTCGAAAAACTCGTCACCCTCATTTCAGAAAAGGGAGTCTCCCGTGTCTAAGGCAAAGAGTTTCGGGTTCATCGGTTTTCTAGCACTGTTCTTTATTTCGTTGGTGCTAAGACCACCCGTAGCGTCTGTCGGTCCTTTACTACACGAAATAGTAGGAGACTTGGGTCTATCGGGAGCAGAGATGGGAATGTTGGCCTCTGCGCCGGTTCTTTGCTTTGGTCTTGGAGCATTCGCTAGCCCTGCACTTGTACGTCGCTTCGGCGTAAATCACGCGATGCTCTTGGTTCTGGTCGTGCTTACTGTGGCCGGCTTAGCTCGCCTTTTCTTCGGTTTTCCCGGACTCCTCATCGGAAGCATCGCCGCAGGGCTTTCAATTGCCGTCGCAAACGTTTTGCTGCCGACAATTGTTAGGGTGGAATTCCCTAACCGTGTTCCATTGGTGACCGGTGCCTACACGACGCTGCTGGCCTTTTCGGCTAGTTTCGCTGCGTCGATTGCGGTACCGACCAGCGAGGCTCTCGGAGGTTGGCGACTAGCTCTGGCCGTTTGGATTGTTCCCGCTGTGCTTGCTTCAATTTTCTGGGCTCCAAAGGCCTTTGCCGCCGAAGCTCATGTTGCACAGGCTCCGCACGCGGCAGCAGAAGAACGTGCCGCCGTGCTCAGATCACCAATTTCGTGGGCAATCGTTGGCTTCTTTGGTCTTCAATCGCTGGGTTTTTACGCCATCCTGGGATGGCTTCCTACTTTGCTAATCGCGAGCGGGCAAAACCCCGCTCAAGCCGGAAGTTACCTAGGCCTGGCCACCGCAGTGGGCATCCCAGCAGGGTTGATTTTGTCGGGCATCATCGGCCGGTTTGAGAGTCTGGCCTGGTGGGCTGCGGCAGCCAGCGCTGCGACGCTTATTGGATACCTTTTGCTTCTGGCAGCCTTCACCAACGCATCACTGGTGGTGCCGGCCTGCATATTTATTGGCTTAGGTCAGGCATCAACCTTTCCGATGTCACTATCGATCATTGGAACCCGAGCTTCGACCAAGGCGCAGACGACTCAATTGTCTGCAATGGCGCAAGGATGGGGATATCTGCTGGCGGCTGCCGGAACCTTCGCGGTTGGAGTCATTGCGAGTAATACCGGCTCGTGGGTGCCAAGTGTGATTGTTCTGGTCGCGTTAACGGCAGTGCAGGTCGGAGTGGGCTTCTATTCAGGTCGCCCAGGAGTGATTCCGGCAAAGTAGCTCGACATACCCGACCGTAAATAAGAAACCCGCCACCAGTAGGTAGCGGGTTTCTCAATTGAAGACTCTTTATAGAGCTGCAACCTTCTTAGCCAAAGCTGACTTGCGGTTAGCAGCGTTGTTCTTGTGAAGAACACCCTTCGAAACGGCCTTGTCAAGCTTCTTGCCAGCAAGTGCTAGCGCTGCAGCTGCAGCAACCTTGTCGCCAGAAGCGGTTGCCTCGCGAGATGCGCGGATAGCGGTCTTGACCTCGCTGCGAACAGCCTTGTTACGCTCTGCAGCCTTTAGGTTGGTGCCAATGCGCTTGATCTGTGACTTGATGTTTGCCATGTTTCACTTTCTTGGTTTGCACGCTGCTCTTGCAGTCGCGCGGAACATATTCAAAACTTTGGGGATTGTGAATGAACGAGTCATCCGTATCAGCCTCTAACTCTATCAGTTCCTTTGGGGTTTGAGCAAGCAAATCCCACGGTGAGCCCCGACCGGTGTGCGAGAATAGAAACACCGTCATTACGGTCCCTTTCCCTGAACAACAGAGGTTTATTTTGTCGCCACGCGCAAGCCGCCGTCTCGAGCCCGCCAAGACTGATCCGGCGTTTATTCGCAACTTCTGCATCATTGCTCACATTGACCACGGAAAGTCGACCTTGGCTGACCGAATGCTTCAGCTAACCGGCGTGGTTGATGCTCGCTCGATGCGCGCACAATACCTAGACCGCATGGACATTGAGCGTGAGCGCGGTATCACCATCAAATCTCAGGCTGTTCGCATGCCCTGGGAAGTCGATGGCGAGACCTATGCGCTAAACATGATCGATACACCCGGGCACGTTGACTTTACCTACGAGGTTTCTCGTTCCCTGGCTGCTTGTGAAGGTGCGGTTTTGCTCGTTGACGCAGCCCAGGGCATTGAGGCTCAGACGCTGGCAAACCTCTATCTAGCGATGGAGAACGACCTCGAGATCATCCCTGTTCTGAACAAAATTGACCTTCCGGCCGCACAGCCCGAAAAGTATGCGGAAGAGCTCGCCAACCTTATCGGCGGCAACCCTGAAGATTGCCTCCGCGTGTCGGGCAAAACCGGTGTCGGTGTAGACGCACTTCTAGACAAAATCGTGGGAACCATTCCAAACCCGGTTGGTGACCCAAACGCACCAGCGCGCGCAATGATCTTCGACTCGGTTTATGACTCATACCGAGGTGTGGTCACCTATGTTCGAATGATCGATGGCCACTTGAAGCCTCGTGAACAAATCACCATGATGTCTACCAAGGCGGTTCACGAAGCCCTCGAAATCGGTGTTTCGTCTCCAGAACCAGAGCCAACCAAGGGGCTCGGCGTTGGTGAGGTGGGTTACCTAATCACCGGAGTGAAGGATGTTCGCCAATCAAAGGTTGGCGACACTGTCACGACCAAGATGAACCCGGCTACTGAGCCTCTAAAGGGCTACGCAGACCCTAAGCCAATGGTTTTCTCTGGCGTGTACCCAATTGATGGCAGCGACTATCCAGTTCTTCGCGAAGCTCTTGACAAACTCAAGCTCTCGGATGCCGCTTTGGTTTACGAACCTGAGACCTCGGTTGCTCTCGGGTTTGGCTTCCGAATCGGGTTCCTTGGCCTTTTGCACCTGGAAATCGTTACCGAACGTCTCGAGCGCGAATTTGGTCTTGACCTAATCGCAACCGCGCCATCCGTGGTCTACGAAGTAACTCTCGAGAACGGTGACGAGATTACCGTTACAAACCCGAGCGAGTTCCCGGGCGGCAAAATCAAGAAGATTCTCGAGCCACTCGTTCGAGCAACCATTCTGAGCCCTAAAGACTACGTGGGCACGATCATGGAGCTTTGCCAATCGCGTCGCGGAACCATGATTGACATGCAGTACCTCGGTGAAGATCGAGTTCAATTACGTTACGAACTGCCTCTTGCCGAGATTGTCTTTGACTTCTTTGACCAACTTAAGAGCAAGACGGCGGGTTACGGTTCTCTAGATTACGAAGAAATCGGCATGGCTCAGGGTGACCTCGTGAAGGTTGACTTGTTGCTCCAGGGTGAACAGGTGGACGCTTTTAGTGCCATCGTTCACCGCGACAAGGCTTATGCCTACGGGGTAATGATCACCGGCAAGTTGCGCGAGCTCATACCTCGTCAGCAATTCGAAGTTCCGATTCAGGCGGCAATTGGCGCACGCATCATTGCACGTGAATCTATCCGTGCCATGCGCAAGGACGTTTTGGCCAAGTGTTACGGCGGTGACATCAGTCGTAAGCGCAAGCTACTCGAGAAGCAAAAAGAGGGTAAGAAGCGCATGAAGACCATTGGTCGCGTCGAGGTTCCTCAAGAAGCTTTCATTGCCGCACTGTCTACCGATGGTGAGAAAAAGGGCGAAAAGAAGGGCAAGTAATTGGCTGGTCCTCTGCCAATCGCTGACCCGGCTCCTGCGAACGGGTTACTGCCACTTCAGGCCGCCCAGGATGCCTTGCAGCGCAGTTTTCACGCCTATGTGCACATTCCGTTTTGCCGAGTTCGTTGCGGTTATTGCGACTTCAACACCTATACAGCCACCGAATTGGAAGGCGCTTCACAGACCGATTACGCCAAGGTTCTGATTAGCGAAATCGCTTTCAGCTCCAGAGTATTGGCAGACTCTTCCATCCCTGATCGACCTTTAAAAACCGTATTTTTCGGCGGCGGAACCCCAACGCAGTTGCCAGCGGCAGACCTAGTCGAAATTCTTGGTCAACTGCGCGACACTTTCGGTCTTGAAGATGGCGCCGAAATAACCACCGAAGCCAATCCTGACAATGTCGACTTTGAATACCTTCAGGCGCTGAAGAATGGGGGCTTCAATCGGGTGTCGTTCGGCATGCAGTCGGCGGTGCCGTCGGTGTTGAAAACTCTCGAGCGAACCCACAATCCCGAAAACTTGAGCCTTGTAGTTGCCGCTGCCAAGCGGGCCGGCCTGGCCAACTCGGTTGACCTCATCTATGGAGCGCCGGGCGAAACCCTCGATGAGTGGCGCATCAGTCTAGAAGCGGCTATTGCACTGGAACCCGACCACATCTCGGCCTATTCTCTAATCGTTGAAGATGGCACCAAATTGGCCAGGCAAATCAAAAACGGCGAACTTCCTGAACCCGATGAAGATCTGCAAGCCGACAAGTATGAACTTGCAGACGAACTTTTGGCTGCCGCCGGCTATCGCTGGTATGAGGTCAGTAATTGGGCAAGACAGTCTGAAAAAACAGACAATCGCTCTGCGCACAATATTTCTTACTGGCAGTCGCAAGACTGGTGGGGTTTTGGCCCAGGCGCTCACAGTCATGTAGGAGGTGTTCGGTGGTGGAACGTGAAACACCCCACCGGATACGCAGGCAAGTTGGCACAAGGTGTTTCACCCGCAGCCGGTAGAGAAACCCTTGACCAGCGAACTCGACTTGAAGAGCGTGTGCTCCTTGAAATTCGAGTGGCCAAGGGGCTAGGTGCGTCGCTCGCCAAACAGGTCAATTCCGAGGCAACGAAGCTCATCGCAGGCTTTATTGCCGATGGCCTTGTCGATCCTAAATTGGCGCTAGCCGGCACCCTTACCTTGACGCTAAAGGGCAGGTTGCTGGCTGATTCGTTGGTTCGCCAACTACTCGCCTAAATCTGCTTTCAAACGGACTAATCGCGGTAATATTGGCACTCAGGTAGTACGAGTGCTAGTGGCACTCGTGACAAGATCATCTAGGAGGCACCAATGATTCCAGAGCGGAGTCTCGAGGTGCTTCGCGCAATCGTTCATGATTACATTGAGACCAAAGAACCTGTCGGGTCAAAGTCTTTGGTAGAGCGCCATCAGTTCGGTGTTTCATCGGCAACCATTCGAAATGAAATGGCGATGCTAGAAGAAGAAGAACTCATCCACGCACCGCACACTTCGGCAGGCCGTGTGCCAACCGACAAGGGCTACCGCCTCTTTGTTGATCGCCTGGGCGAGGTAAAACCTTTGACTGCAAGTGAAAAGGCAGCCATCTCAAACTTCATGGTCGGCAGCGCCGATCTAGATGAAACACTTGGGCGCACAGTGAGGCTCCTTTCACAGCTAACCAATCAGGTAGCGATGGTTCAATACCCGACTCTTGGGCGAGCTCGCGTGCGAAACATTGAATTGATTCAAGCCGCTGACACGCGTGTTCTTCTAATCTTGATTACCGACAGCGGTCGTATTCAGCAGCACGTTATTGAACTAAACGAAGTTCTCGATGTACAACTCATTGGTGAAATCAGAGGGAAGCTCAACGAACTTCTCGCTGGGTCTGCTCTGGCAGAGGTTGCGGTGCT
>CANGGK010000026.1 GCA_947453475.1 Microbacteriaceae bacterium | reverse complement strand
TTAGGCCCGGTTTTATTGGAGCGGATGACGGGAATCGAACCCGCATCATCAGTTTGGAAGACTGAGGCTTTACCACTAAGCTACATCCGCATTTGCGAAGGTTGTTTGTTCAAGATTTTTTTCGAAATCCAACCAACATGACTATTCTATGGGATAGACTCGACGAGGTTGTTCCAGTTCACTGGAAAATCAACCGGGGTGTAGCGTAGTGGCTAGCGCGCCTGCTTTGGGAGCAGGATATCGCAGGTTCGAGTCCTGTCACCCCGACCATGCACCATTGTCTGGTCTGGCAATCACTCAAAACATAACCGTTCTGAGTGATTGGCCGGGCCGGGTGATGTGTATCGGCCTAAAAATCCTTTGGGCAAAATAATCTGGCTCGTTCCTTTATAGGTACGGGCCCTTCTTTTCAGGAGATGCAACCTTGAAGACTGTTGTTGAACAGCTAACTCCAACCCGCGTAAAGCTAACCATCGAGGTAACGCCTGCAGAGTTCAAGCCAAGCCTTGACCACGCATACGAGCACATCGCCGAGGGTGTAAACATCCCGGGTTTCCGCAAGGGTAAGGTTCCTGCCGCGATTCTCGACCAGCGCGTCGGCCGCCCAGCCATCCTCGCTCACGCCATCAACGACGGTCTTGACACCATCTACCGCCAGGCGATTGAAGAGAACAAGGTTCGCCCTCTAGGCCAGCCATCTGCAGACGTTAAGCAGTCTCCAGACGAGAACACCTTCGAAGGCAACCTTGTTGTTGAGATTGAAGTTGAGGCTCGCCCAGAAATCAAGCTTCCTGAGTACAAGGGCCTAAAGGTCAAGGTCGACGAAGTTAAGGTTGCCGGCAAGGATGTTGAAGAAGAGCTAGACGCACTTCGTTCACGTTTCGGAACCCTAAAGACCGTGGACCGCCCTGCAAAGAAGGGTGACTTCACCACCATCGACCTAAAGGCAGAAATCGACGGCAAGACCATCGATTCCGCTGAAAACATCTCATACGAGATCGGTTCAGGCAACCTGCTAGACGGCATCGACGAGGCTCTAGACACTCTTACCGCTGGTGAATCAACCACTTTCAAGTCAAAGCTCGTTGGCGGCGAGAAGGCCGGTCAGGACGCTGAGGTTTCAGTAACCCTCACCGCAGTCAAGGAGCGCGAGCTACCTAAGCTCGACGATGCTTTCGCTCAGCTGGCTTCAGAGTTCGACACCGTTGCCGAGCTAAAGGCAGAGATCGAGAAGCAGATTGCTGCCTCTAAGTCATTCGGCCAGGGCATCCAGGCTCGCGAACTTCTTACCGACCAGCTAATCGAGCTTGTCAAGGTTCCAGTTTCAGCTGAACTTGTTGAAGCAGACGTGAACCGTCACCTAGAAGGCGAGGGTCGTCTCGAAGACGCCGCTCACCGTGCCGAGGTTACCGAGCAGAGCAACAAGTCATTCCAGGCTCAGATGTTGCTAGACGCAATCGCTGAAGCAGAAGACATCCAGGTGGGCGAGCAGGAGCTCATTCAGTACTTAGTGCAGAGCGCACAGCAGTACGGCATGCAGCCAAACGACTTCATCAAGGCAATCAGTGAAAACGGACAGGTACCGGCATTCGTTGGCGAGGTGGCACGTCGCAAGGCGCTAACCATCGTGCTTGAGGCCGCGACTGTTACCGACTCGAAGGGCAAGGCTGTTGACCTTAGCGAGTTCACCAAGTCTGAGGTCATCGACGCAGTTGACGACCACGCTGGTCACAACCACTAAGCCTTTTTAGATCTAACGGGATGGCTCAGACTTCGGTCTGGGCCATTTCTCTTTAGCCACTGGCGAACACTCCACTGATTTCGTGTCGGCTGCGGTTATCTTTGACAAGCAACCTCAAGATTTAGGAGTACTTCAATGGCTGATCAGGCAAAGGCACCAAGCAGCACCTTCGATCGACTGCTTAAGGACCGCATTATTTGGCTTGGCACCGAAGTGCGCGATGACATGGCAAATGAAATCTGCGCCAAGATTCTGCTGCTGGCGGCTGAAGACTCCAACAAAGATATCTTCATCTACATCAACTCACCTGGCGGCTCGATTACTGCTGGTATGGCGATCTACGACACCATGCAGTACGTTCCAAACGACATCGTGACTGTCGGTATTGGCATGTGCGCGTCTATGGGGCAGTTCCTGCTTTCATCGGGAACCAAGGGCAAGCGCTATGCGACACCTAACACTCGAGTGCTTTTGCACCAGCCGAGTGGTGGTTTCGGTGGAACCGCGGCCGACATCCAGACTCAGGCCCAGCTCATCATCTCGATGAAGCGCCAGCTTGCTGCAATCACCGCGGAACAAACCGGTAAGACCGTTGATGAAATCATGGCTGCCGGAGACCGCGACCGTTGGTTCAGCGCCGAAGAAGCCCTCGAGTACGGTTTCATCGACCACATTCAGAAGTATGCAGCTAGCGCCACCGGCGTGGGCACCAACTAGGGTCAGGGAGAAAAATCATGACTAACCCAAACGTATTTACCAGCCCAGAGGCACGCTACATCCTGCCTACTTTCGAAGAACGCACTTCTTACGGTTTTAAGCGCCAAGACCCTTACAACAAGCTCTTCGAAGACCGCATCGTCTTTCTCGGTGTTCAGGTCGATGACGCATCTGCTGACGACATCATGGCCCAACTCTTGGTTCTTGAATCTCAGGACCCAGATCGCGACATCACCATGTACATCAACTCACCTGGTGGTTCGTTTACTGCCATGACTGCGATTTACGACACCATGCAGTACATTCGCCCGCAGATTCAGACCGTGTGTCTAGGCCAGGCAGCTTCAGCCGCTGCAGTTCTGCTTGCCGCTGGTGCACCCGGTAAGCGTCTAGCGCTGCCGAACGCACGTGTTCTTATCCACCAGCCATCTTCGGGCGACTCAGGCCGTGGCCAGGCCTCTGACATCGAAATTCAGGCGAATGAAATGCAGCGCTTGCGCGACTGGCTTGAGGCAACTCTTTCGAAGCACAGCAAGCGTTCTGTAGCCGAAGTAAACAAAGACATCGATCGCGACAAAATCCTCACCGCTCCAGAGGCTCTAGAGTTTGGTCTCATTGACCAGGTCTTGACCTCGCGTAAAAACGCATAAAGATAATTCATGCACAAAGCGGATGGGCGAGGCTCATCCGCTTTGTCATTGCTGGGCTATAAGGTTTTTGTATGACTAAGCTCGGCGAATCTAGCGACCTGCTCAAGTGTTCTTTCTGCGGAAAGAGCCAGAAGCAGGTTCGCAAGCTAATTGCCGGCCCGATGGTTTACATCTGTGATGAATGCATCGAGCTTTGCAACGAGATCATCGAAGAAGAGCTGGGTGGCGCTGCCGCTGAGAGCGTAGAAGACATTGATCTTCCGAAGCCTCGTGAAATCAAGGGCTTCCTCGACGAATACGTAATCGGCCAAGACCAGGCGAAGAAGGCTCTAGCCGTAGCGGTCTACAACCACTACAAGCGTCTACGTAGCCGCGGAACCCTGACTGCAGCCGGTAAAGAGCACGACTCGATCGAGATCGCCAAGTCAAACATTTTGATGATTGGCCCAACCGGCTGCGGCAAAACCTACCTTGCCCAGACCCTAGCCAAGAGACTCAACGTTCCTTTCGCGGTTGCCGATGCAACCGCGCTGACCGAAGCCGGCTATGTCGGTGAAGACGTAGAGAACATCCTGCTAAAGCTTCTTCAGGCTGCCGACTTCGATGTCAAGCGCGCAGAATCTGGAATCATCTACATCGACGAGATTGACAAGATTTCCCGTAAGGCTGAGAACCCGTCAATCACTCGTGACGTTTCGGGTGAGGGTGTTCAGCAGGCACTTCTCAAGATTCTTGAAGGAACGGTAGCCTCTGTTCCGCCACAGGGTGGCCGTAAGCATCCTCAGCAAGAGTTCATTCAGCTTGACACGACCAACGTCTTGTTTATTGTTGCCGGGGCGTTTGCCGGGCTCGAAGAGATCATCTCTGCACGATCGGGCAAGAAGGGCATCGGCTTCGGTGCTCCAATCGCGGGCAAAAACGACAACATCGAAATCTTTACCGAGGTTCAGCCAGAAGATCTTCGAAAGTTTGGTTTGATTCCAGAGTTCATTGGTCGATTGCCGGTAATCGCAACCGTCACTCCGCTTGACCGTGAAGCGCTCATGGAGATTCTCACAAAGCCAAAGAATGCGCTAGTAAAGCAATACCAGCGAATGTTCGAACTAGACGGTTTCGAGCTTGAATTTGACGTAGATGCCCTTCAGGCGATTGCTGATCAAGCTGTCGCCAGAGAGACGGGCGCTCGAGGTTTGCGCGCCATCATGGAAGAAATTCTTGGGCCAATCATGTTTGAGATTCCTGGCTCAGACGTGCAGGGAATCGTAAAGATTTCAAAGGCAGTTGTAGTCGATGGTGCCGAACCGGTGATTGCACCGTTCAAGACCCTCCGTCAAGAGAAGTCTGCCTAGTAAATGAGCCGCTTCGCAGATCACAAAGCGCCTTTGCTTGCTGGCACAGTTGCCTCGATTACCGGAACAGCAGCCTCTGCCGGTCTAGTTCTCACTGCGCTCACCGCTCTAGGTGCAACTAGTGCGCAAACGGCCTCGGCTATTTTCGTTCTGATCGCCATGTACGGCCTGCTCTCGATTGCATTGAGTACCCGTTACAAAATGCCGATCTCGATCGTCTGGAGCACTCCCGGTGCAGCACTTTTAATTTCATCTGGAAAGCTTCACCTGCCGTTTTCAAGTGCTGTCGGAGCGTTCATAATCACTGGAGCATTGCTGCTTCTAACCGGGCTCTGGCCAGCGCTGGGTCGCCTGGTTTCATCCATCCCTAAGCCAATTGCCTCGGCGATGTTGGCCGGTGTTATCTTCAACTTCTGCATCGCGCCGTTTCAATCGGCTGCCGATTACCCTTGGATTGTCTTGCCGGCAATCTTGGTGTGGTTGGTGCTCTACAGGTACGCAACAATCTGGGCTACTCCGGCGGCTATGGTGATTATCTTCACTTTGACCGCTATTAATCGAGGCATCACCATAGGCGCCTCAAACCTTTTGCCCCATATCGAATTTGTCGCACCGACATTTGAGTGGAGAGCAATCATCTCAGTCGCTATCCCGTTGTATCTGGTCACCATGGCGAGTCAGAACATCCCGGGTGTTGCCATTATGAAGAGCTTTGGCTACGAGGTTCCATTCAAGCAGGTAATGACCGCGACCGGCCTATCGGCAATCTTCGCCGGTTTCTTTGGCGGGTTCTCGATGAACTTGGCTGCCATTACCGCTGCACTCAACGCAAACGACCATGCACACAAAGACCCTAAACGCCGATGGCTTTCATCTGTTTATGGCGGCTACGTATACCTGATCATCGCCATGCTGGCGGTGCCAACGGTAGCTTTCGTTCTACAAGCGCCAAAAGAGCTTGTCCTGGCTGCTGCCGGCTTGGCGTTGCTAGGAACAATCATTTCTGCACTCAGCGCGGCAGTAGAAGTCGTAGAACTGCGTTTGCCAGCGATGGTCGCATTCTTGGTTGCCGCGTCTGGTGTGGCCGCATTTGGCATCGGTTCAGCCTTCTGGGCTCTGATTGCCGGCCTAATTGTTTGGGGCTGGCTCAACTTTCGAGCCAAACAAAAATAACTAGATCAAGCCGCGACGCTTAAGCAGCGGTTTGATGTCTGCATCGTGGCCGGTAAAGGTCCTAAACATTCCCATTGAGTTAGTTGAGCCGCCGCGAGAAAGCAACGCCTCTCGGAAACGCTGACCGTTTGCGCGAGTCAAGCCGCCGTTTGCCTTAAACCAGTCGACTGTGTCGGCATCCAAGACCTCAGACCAGATATAGCCGTAGTAGCCAGCTGAGTACCCGCCGTCAAAGATGTGAGAGAAGTAGGTGCTCCGATAGCGGGTGTGAACCGGAGCGTAGTCGAGGCCATAGCCGGCAATTGCGCCTGCTTCAAATGACTCGACATCGTCAACGACGTCGTCGACCGACAGCGAGTGCCAAGCGAGGTCGAGAATGGCAGCTGCAAGGTAGCTAGTGGTTTCAAAACCCTGGTTGAAAGTCTCTGCTCGATTAAGGTTTTCAACCCATTCGAGTGGCAGGCTCTCGCCGGTCTCAAAGTGCTTGGCGTAATTGGCTAGCACTTCTGGCCAGAGCATCCACATTTCATTTACCTGCGATGGGAACTCTACGAAGTCGCGTTCTACGCTGGTGCCGCTGAAACGCGGGTAACTGACATTCGAGAGAAGCCCGTGAAGAGCGTGCCCAAACTCGTGGAACAGCGTTGCCGTTTCGTCGAAGGTCAGCAGGGTCGGAGTTCCCTCAGATGGCTTAGGAACATTCATGTTGTTAAACACGACAGGAAGTTGCCCGAGTAGGTGGCTCTGCTCAACGAAGGCAGACATCCAGGCGCCGCCACGCTTTGAGTCGCGAGTGTAGAAGTCGCCGATGTAGAGGCCGAGTGCAGAACCGTCTTCGTTCTTGACCTCCCACACACGTGCCTCTGGGTGATAGGCCTTAAGGTCGGTGCGCAGGCTGAAGGTGATGCCAAAAAGTTTGGTCGCTGCCCAGAACACACCGTCGTGCAAAACGCGCTCAAGTTCGAAATATGGCTTGAACTTTGACGTGTCTACGTTGTACTTAGCCAGGCGAACTCGCTCTGTGTAGAGCGCCCAGTCCCAGCTCGCTAAATCGAAGTTGCCGTTTTCAGAATCAATAATCTCTTGGATGGCTGCGCCTTCTGAGCGCGCATTCGCAACAGCTGCCGGCGCAATCTTGCGCAGCATTTCGTGAACGCGGTCTGGGTGGCCAGCAGTTTGCTCGGATAGCACGTATTCGGCGTGGTTCTTAAAGCCCAGCAATTGAGCACGCTGCGCGCGCAATTTAACCATTTCAAGCAACAGAGCGCGGTTGTCGTTGTCGTTTGCTCGCCCGCCCTTTGAGAGCGAAGCCTTCATGATCTTTTCGCGAAGGTCACGGTTGGTGAGTGAAGCCAGAGCTGGGTTTCCGGTGTAGTTCACCATGGTGATCAGCCACTTGCCCGCGTGCCCACGTGCCTCGGCAGCAGCCGCAGCTGCGTCGATCTGACCAGCTTCTAGTCCGTCTAATTCAGTGACGTCTTCAACCAAAATGGCTAGGTCGTTGGTGTCGTTCAAAACGTTTTGGCTGAACTTGGTGCCGAGCTTTGAAAGTTTTTCGTTGAGAGCCTTGAGTTCTTCACGCTCGTGAATTCCGAGGTTAGCTCCACCATGAACAAAATCGCGGTAGTAACGTTCGATTAGCCAAACCGACTCTGCATCCAGGTGCAAGGAATCACGAGACTCGTAGATGTGCTTGATTCGCTCGAATAGTTCGGCGTTGAGGTTGATGGCATCGGTGTGCGCCGAAAGCTTTGGGGCAAGCTCTTCTTCGACGGCATCGATGGTCTCGTTCGTGTGTGCACTGGACTTGTTATAGAACACGGTTAGCACGCGGTAGAGCATGCGCCCCGACTTTTCGAGTGCAACGATGGTGTTCTCGAAGCTTGGGGCACCCGATTCGAGAATCGCAGTGACCTCATCAAGCTGCTCTTGGCAGCCGGCATAGAAGGCCGGTAGATAATGCTCGTCGCGAATCTCTTCGAACGCAGGTAGTTCATACGGCAGTTCTGAGCGATGCGCGAACGGGTTCATTTATGCCTCTTCTATTGCCTTCAGAATTACATCGACCATGGCCACTTCTTCGCCCTCAGAGTATCCGAGGGTCTCGATTCGACCGACGGCCTTTAGGTCGGTTTCTAGCAGCCTAAGACTCGTTAGAACCGTAGCTGGTGCCTCGAGGGTCGCAGATTCAACCGCAGCCTTCATCGAGACCTTTGCGTCTGATTTTGCCTTGCGAACTCCGACGAGTGCACTTGACATTAGCCCAAGAAGTGGCGAGTTGCCGCCATCCAAGCCTTCGGTCAGCTCTTCGGCGGTTGGCCACGGGGCGCGGTGAATTGAACCGGCCTCGGTTTGCCACCAGCTCCAGACCTCATCTGTTGCAAAAGGTAGGAATGGAGCGAACAGTCGAAGCATCGTGTGCAACGCTCGGCGCAGAGTAATGGCTGCCGAAGCCTGCTGTGCGGCCGAAACCTCACCATTCGCATTGTATGCGCGGTCTTTTACGAGCTCTAGGTAGTCGTCGGTGAACTTCCAGAAGAAGTGCTCGGCAAGTTCTAGAGCCTTGGTGTGGTCATAGCTCTCGAAGGCAGCGGTCGCCCCTCGGACTACTTCGGCTAAGCCGATAAGCAATGCCTGGTCGATAGGTTCGGTGACCTCGGTGTGACCTGCCGGAACTTCAAACGACAGCGAGAACTTCGCTGCATTCAAGAGCTTCACAGCCAGGCGACGACCTACCTTCATCTGACCTTCGTCGAATGCCGCGTCGGTGCCTAGGCGAGCCGAGGCTGCCCAGTAGCGAACAGCATCTGCGCCGTGGTTATCGATAGGTTCCGCCGGAACAACTACGTTGCCCTTTGACTTCGACATCTTCTTGCGGTCTGGGTCGAGAATCCAACCCGAGATAGCCGCATTTGACCAAGGAAGTTGGCCGAACTCTTGCTCTGAACGAAGCACGGTTGAGAACAACCAAGTGCGAATGATGTCTTGACCCTGTGGGCGAAGATCGTAAGGGAAAACCAGTTCGAACTTCTCTGGGTCTTCAATCCAACCGCCGGCAAGCTGCGGGGTGAGCGACGATGTCGCCCAGGTGTCCATGATATCCATCTCACCGATGAAGCCGCCGGCGACGCCGCGTTGAGCCTCGATATATCCGGCGGGAACGTCGATCGAAGGGTCAATTGGCAAGATTGACTCATCTGGAACCAACGGCTTGTCGTAGTTTGCTTCTCCGTTGGCATCCAGCTCGTACCAAACCGGAATCGGCACACCGAAGAATCGCTGGCGTGAGATTAGCCAGTCGCCGGTCAGACCGTTTACCCAGTTCTCGTAACGCACGCGCATGAAGTCGGGGTTGAAGTTGAGCTGCTTGCCGAGCTCGATCAAACGCTCACGGATGGCTGCATCGCGACCACCGTTACGGATGTACCACTGGCGAGTTGAGACGATTTCGAGTGGCTTGTCGCCCTTTTCGAAGAACTTGACGTCGTGCTGAATCGGCCGCGGGTCACCAACCATGTCGCCTGATTCCTGAAGGAACTCAACGATGCGTTGCTTGGCCGAGAAGATGGTCTTGCCCACTAGTTCTGCGAAGACTTCTTTACCCTTGGCAGAAGTTATGACGTCAGGCATTTCGTCGTTGATGCGACCATCCCAGCCGATGATTGCACGGTTTGGCAGGTCAAGTTCACGCCACCAAATGACGTCGGTTACGTCACCGAAGGTACAGATCATCGCGATGCCAGAACCCTTGTCAATTTGGGCTAGACGGTGAGCAACTACCGGAACTTCGACGTCAAATAGAGGGGTTCGAACGGTTTTACCGAAGAGACCCTGGTAACGCGCGTCATCAGGGTGCGCAACCAAAGCGACACAGGCTGGAAGCAATTCTGGGCGCGTGGTTTCGATAAAGATCTTGCCGCCATCCCAGAGAGCAGGGTCAACGTTGAAGCCAACGCGGTGGTAGGCGCCTGGCTGTTCGCGGTCTTCAAGTTCGGCCTGTGCAACTGCAGTGCGGAAGGTCACGTCCCATAGGGTTGGTGCCATCGACTGGTATGCCTCGCCGCGCTTTAGGTTGCCCAAGAAAGCTTTCTGTGAAACGGCGATAGCAGCAGGGGAGATGGTCTGGTAGGTCTGCTTCCAGTCAACCGAAAGGCCAAGCTTGCGCCAAAGGGCCTCAAACTGCTTCTCGTCTTCTGAGGTCAGCTTCTCGCAAAGTTCGATGAAGTTGCGGCGAGAGATCGCAATCTGGTCTGCTGCTTTAGAGCTCTTGTTGTCGCCGCCCTCGAACGGAGGTACAAAGTTCTCGATGTAAGGCAATGATGGGTCGCAACGAACACCAAAGAAGTTCTGAACACGACGTTCGGTCGGCAGACCGTTGTCATCCCAACCCATTGGGTAGTAAACCTCTTTGCCGGTCATGCGCTTGTAGCGAGCCACTACGTCGGTGTGGGTGTAACTGAAGACGTGGCCTACGTGCAGCGAACCAGAAACGGTTGGTGGTGGGGTGTCGATTGAGAACACCTGTGATTTAGCAACGCCACGGTTGAAGTGGTAGGTGCCATCTGACTCCCAGCGGAGCCCCCATTTTTCTTCTAGACCCTCTACACCGACCTTGTCTGGTGCGGTTGCAGGTGCAAGAAAGTTGTTGGCTGAGCCTGAATGGGCATTAGTCACTGAAAGTCTCCAAAAAACGGGTTTGTAACAGGTTAACATTGATAGGAGAATTCCTTTTACTGACAAGCCAGAAAGCCTTGAATGTATCCCAAGCACAATGACTCAACCAAAGCCGCGCGCGAGGGTGTAAACCCAAGCCCTTCTTTCCCGGCGGTTGAAGTGGGTATTTTGGCTTTCTGGAAGGGCGACAACACCTTCCAAGCCTCTATCGATCAGCGCACGGCCGCGAACGCCGAAGAGTTTGTTTTCTATGACGGCCCACCATTTGCCAATGGTCTACCGCACTACGGTCACCTACTTACCGGTTACACCAAAGACATGGTTCCGCGTTTCAAGACAATGCAGGGCTACCGCGTGGAGCGTCGCTTCGGTTGGGATACCCACGGTCTACCTGCCGAGGTTGAGGCAGAGCGCCAACTAGGCATCTCGGGGCGCCTCGAAATCGAAAAGGTTGGAATCGACAAGTTCAATGATGCCTGTCGCACATCCGTGTTGAAATACACCAAGGAGTGGGAGCAGTACGTAACCCGCCAGGCTCGTTGGGTCGACTTCGAAAACGATTACAAGACCCTTGACACCGATTACACCGAGAGCGTTCTCTGGGCCTTCAAGGAGCTTCACAACAAGGGTCTGGTTTACGAAGGCTTCAAGGTTTTGGCTTATTGCTGGCGCTGCGAGACTCCACTGTCTAACCACGAGCTGCGCATGGATGACGAGGTCTACAAGAACCGTCAAGACCAAACTTTGACCGTGACCTTCCCGGTTTCTGAAGGTCAGGAACTAGAAGGCGTTCGTCTATTGGCTTGGACCACCACGCCGTGGACTCTGCCAACCAACTTTGCACTCGCGGTTGGGCCAGAGATTGAATATGTAGTCGTCGCTGCCGGCCCGAGTGGAGCCGCTGATGGTGGCCCGACTGGCACACAATACCTTCTTGCAAAGAACGTTGTCGCAGGTTTCGCGAAGGACCTTGGTTTTGACTCGGCAGACGACCTTGAAGGCGCAATTGTGGCTAGCTACATGGGTAGCGAACTAGCTGGCCTCAAATATGAGCGCCTATTCGATTACTACGCCGACCCAGCAAAGTTTGAAACCTCAAACGCCTGGACAGTCTTGGTCGATGACTATGTTGGCGACGGCGACGGCACCGGCATCGTGCACCAGGCACCTGCCTACGGTGAAGATGACCAGCGAGTTTGTCTTGCCGCCGGAATTCCGACCTACATCTCGATCAACGACCGTGGCGAGTTCAACTCGGTTATCACAGACTTCGAGGGTCAGCACGTATTCGAGGCAAATAAGCCAATCTCTCAGCACCTCAAGGCTGCGGGTCGCGTACTTCGCCAAGCAAGCTACGAGCACTCTTACCCGCACTGCTACCGCTGCAAGAGCCCACTAATCTATAAGGCCGTCTCTTCATGGTTCGTCGAGACCACCAAGATTCGCGACCGCATGCTCGAACTGAACCAAGAGATCGACTGGACCCCAGACCACACCAAGGATGGTTCGTTCGGCAAGTGGCTCGAAAACGTTCGAGACTGGGCGATTAGCCGAAACCGTTTCTGGGGTGCACCGATTCCGGTTTGGAAGTCTGACGACCCGAACTACCCGCGCATCGATGTCTACGGCTCGATGGAAGAACTTGAACGCGACTTCGGCGTTCGCCCAAGCGACTTCCACCGCCCAGTTATTGACGAGCTGACCCGCCCGAACCCAGATGACCCAACCGGCAAATCGACAATGCGCCGCGTTCCTGAGGTTCTCGATTGCTGGTTCGAATCAGGTTCGATGCCATTTGCTCAGGCTCACTACCCGTTTGAGAACCGCGACTGGTTTGACACCCACAACCCAGGTGACTTCATCGTGGAATACGTAGGTCAGACCCGTGGCTGGTTCTACACCTTGCACGTGCTCTCGACCGCTCTATTCGACCGCCCGGCTTTCAAATCGGCTGTTTCTCACGGCATCATCCTGGGTAATGACGGCCAGAAGATGTCTAAGTCGCTGCGCAACTATCCAGATGTGAACGAGGTTTTTGACCGCGATGGTGCCGACGCAATGCGCTGGTTCTTGCTTTCTAGCCCGATTCTTCGAGGTGGCAATCTAGTTGTTACCGAGCAGGGCATCCGTGAGGGTGTTCGCCAGTTCTTGCTGCCGCTCTGGAACACCTGGTACTTCTTCTCGCTTTACGCAAACGCTTCTGGCTACGAGGCCAAGCGTTCATTTGAGAGCACGGATGTTCTAGACCGCTACCTACTGTCGAAAACCCGCGATTTGATCAACGAGGTTGAAGGTCACTTCAACAAGTACGACTCTTACTCGGCTGCGGCAACACTTCGCGACTTCGCTGATGTGCTAACCAACTGGTATGTTCGCCGCTCGCGTGACCGCTTCTGGGATGGCTCAACCGAGGCGTTCGACACGCTTTACACGGTGCTCGAAATTCTTTGCCGTGTTGCAGCGCCGCTATTGCCTATGGTTGCCGAAGAGATCTGGAAGGGTCTAACCGGCGGGCGCAGTGTTCACCTCGAGAACTGGCCAAACGCCGAAGAGCTTCCTCAGGACGTTGAATTGGTGTCGGCGATGGACCAGGTTAGAACTGTTAGTTCGGTTGCCTCGAGCCTTCGCAAGGCAAACAGCCTTCGCGTTCGCTTGCCGCTGGCCAAGCTGACCGTTGTTACCGCCAACGCTTCAGCACTCGAGTCATTCAGCGAGATCTTGGCTGATGAACTGAATGTGAAATCAGTTTCTTTGGTCGAACTTTCACTTGATTCGACCACCGAATTTGGTGTGATCAAGCGCCTTACCGTCAACTCGCGTGCCGCGGGGCCGCGCATAGGCAAGAACGTTCAGGCGGTCATCCAAGCGGCTAAGGCTGGCGACTGGACCGAAGTCGATGGCGTCATCACCGTTGGCGGCATTGCCTTGGTTGAAGGCGAATACACTCTCGACCTAGTTGCGAATTTGGCCGATGGTGGCGACGAGTCGACTGTCACCGAGCACATCGGCATCTTGCCGGCTGGAGGGTTCCTCATCCTTGATGGCAAGGTAACCCCTGAGTTGGCTGCCGAGGGCTTAGCTCGCGATGTTGTTCGTGCGGTTCAGCAGGCTCGCAAGGATGCAGGTCTCGATGTAAGTGACCGCATTCGCCTCACACTTGAGGCGGCTGATGATGTTCTTGCCGCCGTTGCCGAGCACAGTGAACTGGTCAAGAGCGAAACGCTAACCCTTGAACTTGAAACTAAGAGCAAGACCGAGTTGGCTAACCCGGTTGCCGTTGGCGATGGTCAGCAAATTCAGGTTTCGGTGGCAAAACGTTGAGCGACGAGACTTACTGGGCCGAGCGCGCTGCCGAGGTAGAGGCTGCTCTGCTCATGCGTGTTCCCGAAAACAAGATTCGACCTCGGCTTGACCCAACTCGTCGTCTCGTTGAGCTTCTGGGTGACCCTCAGAAGATTTATCGAATCATCCATGTGACCGGCACTAATGGCAAGACCAGTACCACTCGTTTCATCGAGCGTTTGCTTCGCGAACACGGTTTACGAACCGGCCGTTTCACTAGCCCTCACTTGGTCAAGCTAAACGAACGCCTTTCGATTGATGGCGAACCGGTTTCTGACGAAGCGCTGGTTGCTGCTTGGCAAGACATCGCCCCGATTGTTGAAATCGTCGATGCCGAGCTCGCTGGCCAGGATGAAGGCCCGCTAACCTTTTTCGAAGTCTTGGCGGTACTCGGTTTTGCCGTATTCGCGGATGCTCCGGTAGACGTTCTGGTTCTCGAAGTTGGAATGGGTGGCGAATGGGATTCAACCAACGTCGCCGATGGTGACGTCTCAGTGTTTGCGCCGATTTCGCTTGATCACACCGACCGTCTAGGCAAAACAATCGAAGAGATTGCCAAGACAAAGTCGGGCATCATCAAGCCCGGGTCTTTCGTGGTTTCTTCGGCTCAGACCCCAGAGGCTCTTTCGGTGCTAAAGGCCAAGGCTGCCCAAACCGGTGAGTTTTTCGGAACATACGGTGTCGATTTCGAGGTAATCGAATCAACCCCAGACCTGCTGGGTCAACGCGTTACCATCAAGACACTCGCGGGGGAGTACGCCGATTTGAACCTTCCGGTTCATGGCTATTACCAAGCCGAAAACGCCGCTTTGGCTATTGCTGCCGTCGAGGCCTTCCTTGGTGGTGGCCAGCAACGCATCATGGATGACGTCGTACGCGCCGCGTTCGCCGATTTCTCATCACCTGGACGTCTGCAGGTTGTTTCTCGCGAGCCCTTGACCATTCTCGACGCAGCTCACAACCCAAGTGGTGCTGATTCGCTGGTGAAGGCTTTGAAGGAAAACTTCGGTTCGCCATACGTGGTCGCTGTAATTTCGATTCTTGCCGACAAAGATGCTCGCGGGTTGCTTGAAACCCTCGACTCTTCGGTGGTCGAAGTAATCGTCACTCAGTCAAGTTCAGCTCGAGCAATTCCCGCTGAGGAGCTAGCTGTTTTGGCACGCGAGGTGTTCGGAGCCGACCGCGTAAAGGTGCAGGCTAATCCGCAGTGGGCTATGGCCGAAGCTGCGTTGGCTTTGCCTGTTGGTCAGAAGTCGGCCATTCTGGTTACCGGTTCAATCACGTTGGTCGGAGAAGTTCTGGCCCTGAAACAAATTGAGGCAGAACAAGATGTCTAACACCCCAAAGGTTCGCAATAAGTCAACCAAGCGTGCCTTGAGTTCGATTCTCATGGCCTTCGAGTCGCTAGTCGTATTCTTTGCGACGCTCGTTGCCTTTGGCACCAAGGTGCTTGGCCCGACCACCGAAAACGCGGCCACCGTTTGGGCTGTTGGCCTGACTCTTTCGGTGCTATTCATCATCACGCCGGCCATCCTTGGAAAGCCTGGTTCTTACGTCTTTGGCTGGGTGCTTCAAATCGCAGTCGTGTTCATCGGCGTCTGGGTTCCGCTCATGTATGTCGTCGGTGGAATCTTCTTGTGTCTTTGGGTTTGGGCAATGGTCGCGGGTGGAACCATCGACAAAGCTCGCGCAGCCTACGAACGAACACTTACCCAAAACTCTTAAGATCTACACCAAACCGAGGAGCCACACATGACTGACGCAACCCTAGTTCTAATCAAGCCAGACGGCGTAAAGCGCAACCTAATCGGCGAAATCATCTCTCGTCTAGAAGCAAAGGGCTACGTTGTGGCCGACCTAAAGAAGTTCACACCATCACGCGAACTGCTCGCCGAGCACTACTCAGAGCACGAGGGCAAGCCTTTTTACGAGCCGTTGGTTGAGTTCATGAGCAGCGGTGACGTCGTTGCTATCAAGCTAATCGGTAACCGCGTCATTGAAGGTTTCCGCTCACTGGCTGGGGCTACCGACCCGACCGTTGCGGCACCTGGCACCATTCGTGGCGACCTAGGTCGCGACTGGGGTCTAAAAGTGCAGCAGAACTTAGTTCACGGTTCAGACTCACCTGAGTCGGCTGCACGTGAATTATTGCTTTGGTTCTAATAAAACATTCAAAGAAAAAGGGCTCCCGTGCGGGGGCCCTTTTTCTTTAGGTTCAGGTTAGTTCCAGAGCGCTGGCCAGTATGACCAAAAACGAACGACGATGATTGCCGCTATTACAAGGTCGGTGCCAACCGCCCAAAGCCAGGCACGCTCGTAGGCGCGATCAAAGAATCCGGCCAATCTAATCGGTGTCTCAATCACTCCCTCGCGGAGCATGAAGAGAATGACAGTCCAGAAGAGTGGAATCATGGCAACCCAGGCGACCATGCAGTAAGGGCATAGAACGCTGATTACGAAAGTGCTTTGGGTCCAAAGCCAGACCACAAATAGGAAACCCATGGTGATTCCGACGGCAAACATTCGCCAGAACCAGAGGGCGAATTTGGCACCGGCAAGGATGGCCGCTCCAACGGCAATCGGAAAGATAAATGCCCCTAGGCCGATGAGTGGGTTTGGGAAACCTAGCAGTCGAGCTTGTTCGGTGAGCATCACTGATTTGCATGAAATGAATGGGTTCAAATCGCAACTAAGGGTTGCACTCGGGTTGGCGGCCACATGAAGGCGCTCAAGTGTCAGGCTGAATGCAGCGATCCAGCCGATGATTCCGGTGATGATCAAGGTCCAGGCAAACTTCTTACCCGGTGCCGGCAACACGTCTGAATTGGTTGTTATTAGTTCGCTCACACTTTCAGTATTACACGCGCGGTTGGTGACTTTTCGTTCTGTGAGTGACATACTTGAAGAAGTTAAGTCAGACCACACCTGACTCAACCCAAAGATTTAGCGAGAACTTTAGCGTTGAAGTCGCGTAAGACCCATCGGGCAGCGAATGCCGTAATAGAAAGTGACTCGCATTTAGATTTGGTCGTTTGCAATCGCAACCGACAAGGTTTTACGCCTCAGGGCCTGGTGAGTGTGGCCTAGGTATCAGAGGCAGCTTGGAGTGCACCAGAAATGGTGAAAAAAGAAGATACCAACGCACCTGTAACCGATGAGTCGGCAGAAGCGAAAAAGCCCGTCCGTAAGCCAGCCACCAAAGCGGTAGCCAAGAAGCCTGCTGTCAAGCGCGCCACCAAGGTTGCTCCTTTATCAGAAGGTGACCAGGATGCTGCAGAGGCTCCAGCCAAAAAGGCGCCGGCTAAAAAGGCCCCAATCAAGGTGGCAGTTGAAAAGGTTGTAGCCAAGAAGGCTCCTGCAAAGCGAGGCGCAGCAAAGGCTGCTGCTGAGACCGAGGCAGTTGCCCCGGCAGCAAGCTCGCTACCTCCTATTTCAGCAACATCCTTGATGTTTATGGCACCTGACCTGCCAACGCCGGTTATTGACGCCAAGCGAGGTCGACCGATTGAAGACAAGAGTGACGATGGCGAAAGCCACCGACGAACTCGCACTCGTCGTCGCGCCGGCGAAGAAGGCACAATCGATGCTGTCGCGCCGAATGCCGTGGTAAAGGTCCGCACCCCGCGTGAACCTAAAGAGCCAAGCAATGAGCCAACCCGCGTAAAGGGTTCAACTCGTCTAGAAGCTAAGAAGCAACGCCGCCGTGATGGCCGCGATGCAGGTCGCCGACGCACCGTAATTACCGAGTCAGAATTCTTGGCTCGTCGCGAGGCTGTTGACCGCACGATGGTTGTTCGCTCAAAGGACGGCAAGATTCAGATTGGTGTGCTCGAAGACGGCATCCTGGTTGAGCACTATGTAGCCAAGGCATCAGAGGCTTCTCTGATCGGCAACGTCTACCTTGGCAAGATTCAGAACGTTCTACCTTCGATGGAAGCGGCATTCGTTGACATCGGTCGCGGTCGCAACGCGGTTCTCTACTCGGGTGAAGTCGACTGGGAGCTTGCCGAAACCGGTAATCAACCACGCCGCATCGAGTTGGCGTTGAAGTCTGGCGACACGGTTCTCGTGCAGGTAACCAAGGACCCTGTTGGTCAAAAGGGTGCCCGCTTGACGAGCCAGGTTTCTTTGCCTGGACGCTACTTGGTTTATGTGCCAAACGGATCTATGAACGGAATCTCGCGCAAACTGCCAGATTCTGAACGTGCTCGTTTGAAGAAAATTTTGAAGGAAATCCTCCCAGAGGACGCCGGTGTGATTGTTCGCACCGCAGCCGAAGGTGCAACCGAAGAGCAGCTAACTCTTGATGTTCAGCGCCTTCAGCAGCAATGGGAAGAGATCAGCAAGAAGGTCGAAAAGGGCCAGGCTCCGGTATTGCTTCACAGTGAGCCAGACCTTTTGGTCAAGATTGTTCGTGATGTTTTCAACGAAGACTTCGAGAAGATGGTCATCGCCGGCGAAGACGCACGCGAAGTTATTGAGGAGTACCTGAAGTCGGTTGCTCCAGACCTGCTCGAGCGCGTATCAAAGTACGAAGGTTCAAAAGACATCTTTGACGAATACCGGGTTGGCGAGCAGATTGCCAAGGCTCTCGAGCGCAAGGTTTACCTGCCATCTGGTGGTTCACTGGTTATCGACCGCACCGAGGCTATGACAGTTGTCGACGTAAACACCGGAAAGTTCGTTGGTTCTGGCGGAAACCTTGAAGAGACCGTAACCAAGAACAACCTCGAAGCGGCTGAAGAAATTGTTCGCCAACTTCGTCTTCGTGACATTGGTGGAATCATCGTCGTTGACTTCATCGACATGGTTCTCGAATCTAACCGCGACCTTGTTTCTCGTCGCCTCATGGAGTGCCTAAGCCGCGACCGCACCAAGCACCAGGTTGCTGAGGTGACTTCGCTTGGTTTGGTTCAGATGACCCGTAAGAAGCTGGGAATCGGCCTGCTTGAGGCCTTCAGTGAGCCTTGTGAGGCCTGTGCTAGCCGAGGTGTAATCGTTCACCACGAGCCGATCATGCGGTCAAAGAATTCATCTCACGAGGAAGCTCGCCCTCAGCAGCAGAAGCAGGGCAAGAAGAACCGCGGTAATGGCAATAACGGTTCAAACAACTCGAATAATGGTGGAAACCAACAACCCAAGGTAGAAACCGCCAAGGTTGTTACTCCAGAGCGCGCGGTAGAGCTAAACAACGTGATTGGCAAGATTGCCGCTTCCACCGTTGCAGCTCACGAGGCAGCCGGCGAGGAATCGCCAATCGTGTTGCCAAACGCAAAGATTTCTGTCGAATCGGCTCAGCCGGCTGAGACAGAGAAACTACTTGAAGCAGTTCTCGATGCCTTACCAGAGCCTAAAGCTCCTGGCCAGGGTCGTCGCAAACCGCGTCGAGCAACAAGTGGGGCAGTAGCGGCACCCGTCGCTGATGCGTCCAGTTCGGAAAATCAGGGTTAAATAGGTTTGACCCCAGCGCAAAGGCAATGTAGACTAAATCCTCGTTGCCTGCTGAGTTTTTTCGCACGAGCAACATCCAAGTCTTTTTGAACAAAGGGTAGATCTGTGGTTTTCGCAGTTGTCCGCGCAGGCGGCCGTCAAGAGAAGGTGTCAGTAGGCACCATCGTGACTCTCGACCGTATTAAAGCTGATGCTAACGGCAAGATTGAGCTTCAGGCTCTTCTGCTAGTTGATGGTGACAAGGTCACCACCGACGCAAGTGCACTAGCAAAGGTGAAGGTTACCGCTGAGGTCCTAAACGACCTACGTGGCCCTAAGATCATCATTCAGAAGTACAAGAACAAGACCGGTTACAAGAAGCGTCAAGGCTTCCGTGCGGACCTAACCCGCGTCCAGGTCACCGAGATCAAGTAAGTAAAGGACTGATCCAAGATGGCATCGAAAAAGGGTGTAAGTTC
>CANGGK010000025.1 GCA_947453475.1 Microbacteriaceae bacterium | reverse complement strand
CGACACCGTTGCAGTTGACGAGCCACTAGTAGAGGTTTCAACCGACAAGGTTGACACCGAGATCCCTTCACCTGTGGCAGGTGTGATCGAGCAGATTCTTGTTCAAGAAGACGAAACCGTTCAGGTTGGTGCGGTTCTAGTTGTAATCGGTGACGGCTCAGGAGCTGGCTCAGCCGCTCCGGCCGCTCCGGCGTCAGAACCTGCACCAGTGGTAGAGGTAGCTTCGCCGGTGATTGAGGCTCCTGTGGTTGCTCCAATCGTCTCGGCTCCAGCAGTTGCACCGGTAGTTGCAGCCCCAATGGTTGCGGCACCCGTACTGTCAGCACCGGTTGTTTCTGCGCCAGTTGTATCTGCGCCAGTCGCTCCCGCTGCTGCGGCACCGGTTAGTGATGCAGGCTATGTCACTCCCCTAGTTCGCAAGCTTGCTGCTGAGTCAGGAATCGACCTTACCCAGGTTGCAGGCACCGGAGTCGGAGGTCGCATTCGCAAGGATGACGTTCTAAACGCATCGTCTGCGCCTAGCGCCACTTCAGCTTTTTCAGCGCCTGTGGCCGCATACGTGCCGGGTGCTGCTTCGCCACTTCGCGGCACAACCGAACCAATGTCACGTTTGCGCAAGGTTCTTGCCGAACGCGCCGTTGCATCGATGGTATCAACCGCACAATTGACCACCGTCGTTGAGGTTGACGTAACCAAGATTGCTCAACTTCGTCAGAAGGTCCAATCAGCTTTCGTGGCAAAATCGGGCGGCAAGCTGAACTTTATGCCGTTCTTCGCGCTGGCAACTGCCGAGGCACTTCGCGTGCACCCGAAGTTGAACGCAACTATCGATGGTGACAACATCGTTTACCACGGCAGCGAGAACATCTCTTTTGCCGTCGACACCGAGAAGGGCCTGCTCACTCCGGTTATTCGTGATGCTGCTTCACTGAACATCATGGAGATCGCACAGCAGATCGCCGACAAGGCTGCTCGCACCCGTGCGAACCAGCTAAAGCCAGACGAACTTGGCGGTGGCACCTTTACCTTGACCAACACCGGCTCACGCGGCGCCCTGTTCGACACTCCGGTTGTGTTCCTTCCTCAGGTTGCCATCCTTGGCACCGGTGTTGTGACCAAGCGCCCGGTTGTCGTAACCGACGCCAACGGCCAGGACGCGATTTCGATTCGCAGCATGGTTTACCTGGCTCTCTCATACGACCACCGCCTAGTGGATGGCGCCGACGCAAGTCGATTCCTCGTTGACGTGAAAGCGCGACTTGAAGAGGCAAACTTCGACGCTCTTCTAGGTCTGTAGTTTCAAAAACTTAGCTCCCGGCGGCCGTTGGCTGTCGGGAGATTTGTTTTAAGTGCCAAATTTCATTGACCTTCTCGAGACAGGCAGCAAAGCTCGCACGACTGTCACCGGTAAAACATTGATAAGTATCGACTCTTAAGCCTCCTAGGATGACCGTCGAGGTCATTTTGAAGACTTCGGAACTTTGAATACCCCCGAGTAGGTACCTTGGAGTAATGAACTCAGCTGCTGCCTCAATCGAGCACGATTCGATCAACTTGTGAGCTGAGTCACTGCTGTCGCTCGATTTGGCAACCCAATGTGCACCCTCAGACGCTCCAGCCACGAATGAAACCTTTTGTCGGTCAACAGAGGCCTTTTCACTGGACTGGATAGCTATCGATGCCACGAGGACTGAAGCGGACATCAACAATGCCAACAAAAGTTTTTGCCACAAGAAGCCCGCTGATCTAATTCGACTTGGCCTGGCATGTGGTTCGAAGGATGCCATGACCCAGTTTGATCTAAACCGATTTCGCTTTATCTCATTGGGGTTGGGTAATAGGTTCACATTCCATGGTCTACTTTCGAATGCAGGGAAATAGGCGCGGCCTGAACCTTGTTGAAAAGCACGTGGGTAAACGCCCGTGTGAATCGATTTAGAATTGCAAGATGCCTGAGTTTCTCAATGCCGGTTTGGCTCCTGATTTCGTAGATTATGAATCTGCGTGGCAACTTCAGCGCGAGATTCATGCAGAGGTAGCCTCAGGTATTCGACCTGACACCGTCATCTTGCTCGAGCACACGCCCGTTTACACGGCTGGCAAGCGCACTGAAGATTCGGAGAGACCGCAGGATGGTACTCCCGTGATCGACGTTGACCGCGGTGGAAAAATCACCTGGCACGGCCCCGGGCAACTTATTGGCTACCCGATCATGCAGCTTCCTCGCCCAATCGACGTGGTCGGCTATGTTCGATGGCTTGAGCAGGTTCTTATCGATTCAATCGCAGAATTCGGTCTATTCACTGAACGCGTTGACGGCCGCAGCGGTGTTTGGGCTCCCCTAAACGGCACACACGTTAAGGTAGCGGCAATCGGAATTCGTGTTGCTGAGCACACCACGATGCATGGTTTCGCGCTTAACTGCAATAACTCGCTGCAACCATATGAAACGATTATTGCCTGCGGAATTCGCGACGCAACTGTAAGCACTTTGACTGCACTTTTGGGTCGCGAGGTTACTCCACACATGGCGGCAGAAGTTGTCCAGAGGCATCTTAAAGAGATTGGCAAAGTCAACCTATGACCGATATTCAACCAAAGCCCGAACGCAAACTACTTCGCATCGAGGCACGAAACAGCGCCGTGCCAATCGAGAAAAAGCCGAGCTGGATAAAAACAACAGCAAAGATGGGCCCTGAATATCAAGCTCTTCAGGCGCTCGTCAAGGGCGAAAACTTGCACACGGTTTGCCAAGAGGCCGGTTGCCCGAACATCTTCGAATGCTGGGAAGATCGCGAAGCAACCTTCTTAATCGGCGGCTCTCAGTGCACTCGTCGTTGTGACTTCTGCCAGATTGACACCGGAAAGCCAGACAACTTTGACCCGGATGAGCCGCGTCGCGTTGGCGACTCGGTGAAGCGTATGGAACTTCGCTATGCGACCGTAACCGGAGTGGCTCGAGATGACCTTCCTGACGAGGGAGCTTGGCTCTATGCCGAAACTATTCGCCAAATTCATAAGCAGTCACCTGGCACAGGTGTTGAAATCTTGGTTCCCGATTTCTCTGGCAACCCTGACCTACTTTTGAAGGTTTTCGAGGCGGCACCAGAGGTTTTTGCTCACAACGTTGAGACTGTGCCACGCATTTTCAAGCAGATTCGCCCAGCTTTCACCTACGAACGTTCGATGGACGTTATTACTCAAGCCCGAGACTATGGCCTTGTTACCAAATCGAATCTGATTCTGGGTATGGGCGAGACTAGAGAAGAAATCTCACAGGCAATGCAAGACCTGTTCGACGCCGGCACCGACATTCTTACGATCACTCAATATCTTCGACCGACCCCTAAGCACCACCCGGTTTCACGTTGGGTAAAGCCTGAAGAGTTCGTTGAGATGAAGGAAGAAGCCGAACAAATGGGCTTCCTCGGTGTGCTTAGCGGGCCTCTAGTTCGCAGTTCATATCGCGCCGGGCGCCTTTGGGCTACCTCAATGCAAAAGAAGGGCCTCGAAATACCTGCCCACTTGCAACATCTTGCCGACGCTGCGGCCAAGGATGGCTTCAGTCAAGCAGTCAACAGTTAGGCTTATTGAATGGCTAAGAAGAACAAAGAACCTGGGCGTTTAGCGCAGCTACTCAAAATCTACAAAATGACCATGGCAGCCGATAAAACTGCCATTTGGTGGTCTATGCTTGCAGTTGCTCTCGGTGCGCTTTCGGGAACCGTCCTAGGTGCAACGGTGGGTCAGGCAACTGCGGTTGGCTTTGTAGTTTGGATTATCACCGGTTCGCTCATCGGTATTCTTTCGGGCCTAGTCGTCATGTCTCGAAAGGCAGAACGTGCAGCCTATGCCCAGATCGAAGGGCAGCCTGGCGCTGTAAGCGCCGTGTTGCGTTCAGCCCTAAAGCGCGGATGGCGTGGCAGCGAGATGCCGATTGCCGTAAATCGTAACCAGGATGCCGTGTATCGAGCTATTGGCCCGGCCGGCGTTGTTCTTATTGGCGAAGGTGTCCGTACCCGTGTTCAGCCTCTACTTGAAGACGAGCGTAAGAAGGTTCAGCGCGCTATTCCGGGCGTCGCCGTGAAGTTTGTGTATGTAACGCAGGATGCAGAGGGCACTCGACTAATGAAGTTGGGCACCACCTTGCTAAAGCTAAAGCGTGTACTTACACGTAACGAGGTGGCTGCGATCGACAAGCGCCTTTCGGCATTGGTAACTTCGATGCCTATCCCAAAGGGAATTGACCCTAAGAGAATGCGTGCGCAGCACCGCTAGAGCGTCTTGAAAAACCCCATCCGAGAAATCGGATGGGGTTTCTACTTTCGGCGTTAGCGGCTTCGAACTAATACCGTGTTGGCGGCCTTGTCGTGTAGCCCGCGATTGTCGGCATCCCAAATCGTTGCCGGAATGACTAAGAGAATCAAACTGATTCGAATAAGCGAACGCCAAAACCCCACATAGTTGCCATCCAATCGGCGCACCTGCATACCAAGTAACCTGTGGCCGATGCTGTAACCAACAGTTGCTATTAGGAGCCACTGTTCCAAACCAAAAACAATGAGTGTGACGGTTGAATCGGCCTTCGCAAAGGCTTGCGAAACTATCATCGCCAAAGCCCAATCTATTGCTAGGGCGAGAATGCGCCGGCCAACCTTGGCGAGGCTCCCCTCCCCATGTTCTGGTAGCCCTAGCCTTTGACCTGCCCACTGCTGTGCGTTACTCATAACTCGAGGATAGGTCAAAGTTTTACATCCCCGAAACACATAACAACGCGCTCTAAGCTCGCTGCTAGATAGAATATCCATGATGGTTTAAAGAAGCCCATCCAAAATCCAATTGAAGGGAAACCCCCTATGTTCAAGACCGCCTCAGAGGTTGTTGCGTACATCAAGGAGAACGACGTAAAGTTCCTTGACGTTCGCTTCACCGACCTACCTGGTGTTCAGCAGCACTTCAACCTTCCAGCAGCCATGATTGACGAGCAGTTCTTCATCGACGGTCAGCTTTTTGATGGTTCGTCGATCCGCGGTTTCGCGTCAATCCACGAATCAGACATGCAGATCATCCCAGATGTGACCACTGCTTACCTTGACGCATTCCGCGCCGAGAAGACTCTGATCATGATCTTCGACATCTACAACCCACGCAACGGTGAGATCTACGGCCGCGACCCACGTCAGACCGCTCGCAAGGCGCAGGCTTACCTAGCAAGCACCGGCATTGCCGACACTGCTTTCTTCGCACCTGAAGCAGAGTTCTTCATCTTCGACGACGTTCGTTACGAATACAAGCAGAACTCTTCGATGCACTTCATCGACTCAGATGAAGCTGCCTGGAACTCAGGCCGCGATGAGCGCGTGAACGGTCAGGGTGGAAACCTCGCAAACAAGACCCCTTACAAGGGTGGTTACTTCCCAGTAACCCCGGTTGACAAGCACGCAGACATGCGCGACAACATCGTTCTTGAGCTAATCGCTGCCGGTCTAGAGGTCGAGCGTAGCCACCACGAAGTTGGTACCGCAGGTCAGGGTGAAATCAACTACCGTTTCGACACCCTACTTTCGTCAGCAGATGACATCCTAAAGTTCAAGTACATCGTGAAGAACGTTGCTGAGCAGTGGGGCAAGGTTGCAACTTTCATGCCTAAGCCTCTATTCGGCGACAACGGTTCAGGTATGCACGTTCACATGTCATTGTGGAAGGAAGGCAAGCCTTTGTTCTACGACGAGTCGGGTTACGGCGGTCTTTCAGACATCGCTCGCTGGTACATCGGCGGTATCCTCAAGCACGCTCCATCATTGCTTGCGTTCACCAACCCGACCGTAAACAGCTACCACCGTCTAGTTCCAGGCTTCGAAGCGCCAGTAAACCTTGTTTACTCGGCAGGTAACCGTTCGGCTGCTATCCGCATCCCAATGACCGGTACCAACCCGAAGGCAAAGCGCATCGAGTTCCGCGCTCCTGACGCCTCATCGAACCCATACCTAGCCTTCGCAGCAATGCTTATGGCTGGTATCGACGGCATCAAGAACCGCATCGAGCCACACGAGCCAGTAGACAAGGACCTATACGAGCTACCTCCAGAGGAAGCAAAGTTGATTCCACAGGTTCCTGGAAACCTCGAAGATGTTCTGAAGGCTCTCGAAGCTGACCACGACTACCTTCTTGAGGGTGGCGTATTCACCAAGGACCTTATCGAAACTTGGATTGACTACAAGCGCGTTCACGAGATCCAGCCGATCGCACTTCGTCCTCACCCATACGAGTTCGAACTTTACTTCGGCGTCTAAATCAGAGTAGTAAAAAGGCCTCCACCGCTTGGTGGGGGCCTTTTTATCGTTTCAAGCGCTTTAGCTAGTCAGCGAAGAAGAGTCGCTCGTAGACCATGCGGGCGCGGCGCGTAAAGGCTAGATAATCCTCTTCTAACTGTGTCGCTGAATCGGCTGGGTACTCCATGATTCTCGCCATACCCTCAAGTTGCTGCCTATCGGTAGGCAAGACATCCGTGCGCTTATTGGCCCAAAGCACCGAAGCCGATCTAACTCTGGATGCAAAAGTCCAGGCCTCGCTGAGCACTCGTGCATCGTGTTCGGCGATTAGACCCTCAGAAACACAGGCTTGAAGAGCAGCCAGCGTCTTGGGAGTGCGAATACTTGGATGATCCTTGCCATGTTGAAGTTGCATTAGCTGCACAAGCCACTCAACGTCACTCAAAGAGCCACGACCCAGTTTTGTGTGACGTCTAGGGTCGGCACCCTGTGGCAAACGTTCGGTCTCCATACGCGCCTTGATTCGGCGAATCTCCATTACGGCCGACGTAGGGAGTTCTTTCGGATAGCGGTATGTGTTGATGAGTTCTAGAAACGCGTCAATGAGCGCTTGACTGCCCGCTATTGGCTTGGCTCGCAAAAGAGCCTGCGATTCCCAAGTGTCAGACCATCTTTCGTAATAAGCACGATAGGAGTCAAGCGATCTCGCGTTGGGCCCGTTTTTTCCTTCAGGTCGAAGGTCGAGATCGAGCTCAAACTCCAAAAACGGATCCTCTGCGAGTTTTTTGAGATCTGAAATGATTCGCTCGGCAGTTTTCTGGGCAAGCTCAGGAATGACACCTGGTAACGCCTCGTATATGAACATCACATCGGCGTCTGAACCAAAGCCAAGCTCTTCTCCACCGAAGCGGCCCATGGCAATGATGCCGAAATCGAGAATCTCACGAGGGCGATCTGAATAAACACTCGAGCCCTCCAGTTCGATGACGACGTCAAGCATTCCCCGCAGGTAACATGCAGTTAGGTCGCTCAGGCCCTGAGATATTTGACTGAGTGAAAGTTCCCCCAATACGGCGCCCATTGCAATTCGCAGTGTTTCACGGCGTCTTATTTGACGCATAGATGCTGCGGCGGTTTCACCCTGTTCGTGGCGCGACACAATGGCGTTGAATTCGAGTTTCAACTCTGCTTCTGTCATCGGGGCGAGGTCTTCGAGCCGCTCAAACCAAGCAGCTGCTTCGGGGATTCGTTCGAATAAGTTTGTAGCCAGGCGGCTGTTAGACAGCACCTGTGTCATACGCTCGGCTGCGCCAGTGGCATCACGAAGCATTCTGAGATACCAAGGCGACTCCCCTAGGTCTTCACTGAGCCGCCTGAAGGCCAATAGAGCCGCGTCAGGGTCGGTGCCCTTAGCAAACCATTCCAATAGCACCGGCAGCAATTGCCTTTGGATAGCTGCGCGTCGAGATAAGCCAGACGTAAGCGCCGCGATGTTCTTGTGAGCGCCGATCGCATCGCTAAATCCAATGGCTCTGAGACGATCTTCTACCTGAGTACTAGAGAGCTCGAGGCTACCGCCCTCCAACTTGGCAACTGCACTTAGTAGTGGTCGGTAGAAGATGCTTTGATGCAAGGCTCGCACCTGCACCTTCAACTTCTCCCATTCGACAAGTAATTGCTCGCTGGTGGTTTTAGTCGAAACGCTTCTAGCCAACGGTCTAAGCTTCGACTCGCTGGTGGGCATAAGGTGAGTTCTACGCATGTCTGAGAGTTGAATGCGGTGTTCTAGAAATCTAAGAAATTTATAGGCTCTAGAAAATTGGGATGCTTCTGACCGGCCGACGTAACCAGCCGCGGTTAGAGCGTCCAAGGCACTTAGCGTGTCTCGCTGGTGAATTGATTCGTCTGTTCGCCCGTGTACGAGTTGCAGCAGTTGTACAGTGAACTCGATGTCTCGAAGCCCACCTGGCCCAAGTTTGATTTCGAGATTTATTTCATTGGCAGGGATGTATTGCATTACTCGTTCACGCATCTTCTGCGCCGATTCAACGAAATTTTCTCGACCTGATGATGCCCAAACCTTTGGAGACAACGCAGACACGTACGCATCACCAAGTTCTAAATCGCCGGCAATGGGCCTCGCTTTAAGAAGTGCCTGAAACTCCCAGCTTTCCGCCCAACGGTCGTAGTATGCAACGTGCGAGTCGAGGGTGCGTACTAGGGCACCAGACTTACCTTCAGGCCGCAGATTCGGGTCGACCTGCCACAAATCGGGTTCAGTCGAGGTGCCATCCATGGCACGCATCATTCGAGTAGCCAACTTAGTCGCGACTTCTACGGCTCGATGAGATTCCACCGCCGGTGAACCTGACTCTGCCACGTAGATCACATCGACATCGCTGATGTAGTTGAGTTCACGAGCGCCGCACTTACCCATTGCAATGACCGAAATGCGTGTAGCGTCGATTTCTTCATCCGTGAAGTTGCCATGGTCGTTTGTGTAACGAAGTTCTGCTCTGGCTACAGCGAGACCGCCTTCGATGGCTGCTCCTGCGATGTCGGCAAGCGCCGCACCGACCGTAGAAAAGATCTCTTGAGGATTTTCAGCAGTAACGTCGTAGATGGCAATCTTCAAGAGTTCAAGGCGGTATGCCTTACGCAAGATGTTCCAAGCGTCGCTGGACTGGAATCCTGGCTGTAATACCTTCGCCACGCTCTCAAGGAGAAGAGCCCTGTAGTGCTGCGGCCCTAGAGCGATTTCGTGCGTCTTTTCAAAAATCGAGAGTGCATCGGGGTGCCGGCGTAGAAAGTCGGTAAGCGCCTTAGACGACCCTAGAATGGCACAAAAGCGAACAGCGGTTTCGTGTTTATTTAGCAGTTTTTTGGTTGCTGACTTGTCGCGCTCGGCAAAATCGAGCAGCGAATTTAGTGCTTGATCTGGGTCTGCGCAAAGCGCAAGTGCCGCGATTGCTGATCGCCCGGAATCGCCCACTAGGGCAACTAGCTGGTCTAGCTTGCCTACGGTTCCACTAAGGTCAGAAAAACCGTATTTTGCGAACTCAGATAGCCCGCTAGGACGATCAACGTAGGCCATTTAGAGAGATTCGAGGTTGTGTTTCAGCTCGAAAGGCGTTACCTGAGAACGGTACTCGCTCCACTCGCGACGCTTGTTGGCTAATACGTAGCTGAAAACTTCTTCGCCCAAGGTCTCTGCGGCCAGCTCTGACTCTTCAAGCTTCTTGATGGCGTGATCGAGGCTTTGTGGCAATGGCTGAATTCCCATGGCGCGGCGCTCTGAATCGGTTAGTGCCCAAACGTTATCTTCGCTCTCGGCTGGCAGAGGGTATTCCTCTTCGATGCCCTTCATGCCGGCAGCCAATATTAGAGCGTAAGCCAGGTAAGGGTTGGCAGCTGAATCGATGGCGCGGTACTCAATGCGCGAGCTGTTGCCCTTGTCTGGCTTGTAAAACGGCACACGGATGAGCGATGAACGGTTGTTGTGACCCCAGCTAACGTAGCTAGGGGCCTCACCGCCACCCCAAAGGCGCTTGTATGAGTTCACATACTGGTTGGTCACAGCAGTAATCTCTGGCGCGTGACGCAAGAGCCCGGCGATGAAGTGCTTCGCGGTTTTTGACAGGTGATATTGCGAGCCTGCCTCGAAGAATGCATTGGTATCACCCTCGAATAGCGACATGTGGGTGTGCATGCCCGAGCCCGGGTGCTGACTGAATGGCTTTGGCATGAAGGTTGCGTAAACGCCCTGTTCGATGGCCACTTCCTTGATAACGGTGCGGAAGGTCATGATGTTGTCGGCCATGGTGAGTGCGTCTGCATAACGCAGGTCAATTTCGTTTTGACCTGGGCCACCCTCGTGGTGGCTGAACTCTACAGAAATTCCAAGTTGCTCAAGCATTCCTACCGCACGGCGGCGGAAATCGTGTGCGGTGCCACCGGGTACGTTGTCGAAGTAACCAGCGTTGTCTACCGGAATTGGGCCCTCTGGGCCGATTTGAGAAGACTTGAGGAGGTAGAACTCGATTTCAGGGTGAATGTAGAAAGAGAATCCTCGATCAGATGCTTTGGCGAGTGCACGGCGAAGAACGTTTCTTGGGTCGGCTGCAGCCGGTTTTCCATCCGGGGTCTGAATATCGCAAAACATACGAGCGGTCGGGTCGATTTCACCACGCCAAGGAAGAATCTGGAAAGTGCTCGGGTCTGGCATTGCCAGCATGTCTGCTTCATAGGTGCGGGCTAGGCCTTCAATGGCTGAACCGTCGAACCCAAGCCCCTCCGCGAAGGCGCCTTCGACCTCGGCAGGTGCGATTGCGACAGACTTCAAAGTACCGGCCACGTCTGTGAACCAAAGTCGAACAAACTTGACGCCACGCTCTTCAATCGTGCGTAGAACGAAGTCGGTCTGCTTATCCATCGAGTATTCCTATCTCTACCTGCTACTAGGCTAATGGGTATGCCTAAAGTTCGCTTAGCAATGGCCCAGACAAACCCGATCGTGGGCGATTTTTCTGGCAACCTATCCCAGACATTGGCTGCAATTGATGCCGCGATTGCCGGTGGAGCGAACCTCGTAGTTTTTGGCGAAATGAACCTTGCCGGATACCCGATCGAAGACCTTGCCGCAAGATCAAGTTTTATTGACGCGGCCGAGGCAGCAGTGGCCCGGTTGGCCGACACTCTGTCTTCTGAAAAGTATCGAAACATCGCCGTGCTGGTTGGTCACCCCGCTCACGCCAAGAACGCAAACGGTTGGTCAATCTCGCACAATGCCGCATCGGCAATTATTGGTGGTGAGGTGATTGGGCGTTATGCGAAGCACCATCTACCGAACTATTCGGTATTCGATGAGTTCCGAAACTTTGTGCCTGGCGATGAATTGCTGACTTTCGAATTTTCGGGCCTCAATTTTTCGGTACTTATCTGCGAAGACATATGGCAAGCGGGTGGCCCGGTGGCCGAATTATCAAATTCCAAAACAGATGTCGCACTTATTCTCAACGGTTCACCCTTCGAAGTTTCAAAAACAGACACAAGATTGAAACTGGTTCAAGATCTGGCAACCACTCACGGCTGTGCGGTTGCTTATGTGAACCTTGTCGGTGGCCAGGATGACCTCGTCTTTGATGGCAACAGCTTCTTTGTTGATGACAAGGGCGAACTACTGGCGAGAGCAAACCAGTTTGAAACCGATTTGGTATTCGTCGACATTGATTCGAGCGCCGAGATACATGCACAGGTAGCGAGTTCGAAAGAACGCGACGAACTTGAACAAATTTGGAATGCGTTGGTACTCGGCCTTCGAGATTATGTTGCGAAGAATGGTTTCAAGTCTGTGGTTCTCGGGCTTAGTGGTGGAATCGATTCAGCGGTTTGCGCGTCGATTGCTGCAGACGCTCTTGGAGCGCAGCACGTCTATGGGGTATCCATGCCAAGTAAGTACTCGTCAGACCACTCAAAGGGCGATGCCGAGGATTTGGCTGAACGAATCGGATGCCACTATCGGACTGAAGCCATCGAGCGAATGGTTACTGCCTTTGAGTCGCAGCTTGAGCTAAGTGATCTGGCTTCTGAAAACCTTCAGGCACGAATGCGTGGAGTTATTTTGATGGCTCTGAGCAACTCAGAGGGACACCTCACTCTGACCACCGGAAACAAGACCGAGTTAGCCGTGGGATACAGCACCATCTACGGCGATTCTGTGGGTGGTTTCGCTCCGATCAAGGATGTCGAGAAAACTTTGGTTTGGAAGCTCGCCGAGTGGAGAAACGCGCACGCATTGAGCCTTGGACTAACTCCCCCAATTCCTCAGAACTCAATTTCGAAACCTCCATCAGCCGAACTCAGACCCGATCAGGTAGATCAAGACAGCCTGCCAGAATACGACCTACTAGACGCGCTACTAGACGCCTATGTCGAACGCCGTATAGGCAGAGATCAGGTTATTGAAGAGGGTTTTGACCCTGCGACTGTAGACCGGATAATTGGTCTGGTTGATCGCGCCGAATGGAAGCGTCGGCAAGGTGCTATCGGGCCAAAGATTACCGGCATGGCATTCGGCCGAGACCGCAGACTTCCAATCACCAACAAATACCGATAGATAGCAGGAGTTAAGAACATGGCAGCAGACAAGTTGATTTCAAGCGGAGGACCTTGGGAATCAGTAATTGGTTACTCGAGAGCAACCGTTGCTGGTGACTACGTTCACGTGTCGGGTTCTACCGCAACCGTTGACGGCAAGTTGCAGCACGAAGGTGATGCCTATGGTCAAACTCTCGTCGCGCTAAATGACGTTATCGCACCGGCGCTGGCCCAGGTTGGCTACACGCTAGCCGACGTTGTTCGCTCGCGTGTCTACCTATCGAATGCAGCCGACATGGATGCCGTAGGAAAGGCACACGGTGAAGTTTTCGGTGAGATTCGACCTGCTGCAACGATGCTTGCCGGCATTCAGTTCATCAACCCGGCGATGCTGGTTGAGATTGAAGTTGATGCCTGGAAGCGTAGCTAATGACCCAAACTCTCCTGCCCAAGAAGATGCGAACGGCGCATCTGGCCGAATTTAAGAATTCGGGGTTCAAATTTTCTTGCTTGACAAGCTATGACCAGCTGACTGCAAGCATCTTTGACGAGGCAGGTATTGAAGTGATATTAGTTGGTGATTCGGCGGCTGATAATGCCTTGGGTTACTCCAACACTCTACCGATTACGGTTGATGAAATAATTCCGTTTGGCCGGGCCGTAGCCGGTGCCGCCAGCAGGGCGCTCGTTGTCGTAGACATGCCATTCGGTTCTTACGAAGTTAGCGCCGAACAGGCGCTCGAGAACGCCATCAAGATCATGAAGGCAACCGGTGCAGACGCGGTCAAACTTGAGGGCGGCGTGCGGAGCGCTGCACAGATTGAGGCGATTACCAGCGCAGGAATTCCGGTGATGGCGCACATCGGGTTTACCCCTCAGAGCGTAAATAACCTTGGGGGTTTCAAGGTGCAGGGCCGCGGAGAGTCTGCCGACGCGTTGCTGGCAGATGCTCATGCCGTCGCCAAGGCAGGTGCGTTCTCAGTGGTATTAGAGCTTGTACCTGCAGATCTAGCCAAAGTGGTTACTGAAACCTGCGGCATCGCAACTATCGGAATCGGTGCCGGTCCTGATACCGACGGGCAAATACTCGTTTGGACGGACTTCGCCGGACTATCTGCGCACAAACCAAAAAAGTTCGTCAAACAGTATGCACAACTCCGAGAAACTCTCGTTACAGCTGCTCAGCAATACCGAGCCGAGGTTATCAGCGGAGAGTTTCCGGAGCCTGAACGTTCGTTTGAAGCCTAGACCTAACTATTGGTCTAACTCTTCCTGAATGGACCAGTCTTGGCTTCTATCCGCAATCAGCTTTAGAGCGTTGCGCGCCTCAGTTTCAGTCGAAAAAGGGCCAACGCGGTAACTTGCGGCGCTCTTTAAGCCGACTTCAACTTTCAAGGTCTTGAGGTTGAACCAATATTGTGGAAGTTCATCCTTTTCTGAATACACGCTATCCATGTGACGAGCATAACTCGCGGGAGATTTAGACTAGTTACATGCCACGCGACTCTGCCTCAGGACACCTAACCAAAGGTAGAGTTTCTCCGACTCGATTAGTTCCTTCGACGATTATTCGCCCCGAGTATGTGGGCCGCCCAGGCCCGGCTAAGTTCACGGGTTCTGACGTAAAGACCGCAGAGCAAATTGCCAAAATTCGGGCTGCAGGAAAAATTGCCGCTCAGGCAATTCAACTGGTTGGCGAGGCCTGTCGCCCAGGTGTAACCACGGATGAACTAGATCGCATCGGTCACGAATTTGTAGTGAGTCAAGGTGCCTATCCGTCCACTCTCGGCTACCGCGGTTTTCCGAAATCAATTTGCAGCTCTCTGAATGAAGTTATTTGCCACGGCATTCCAGACGATACCGTCTTGCAAGAGGGCGACATCATCAACATTGACATCACCGCCTTCAAAGACGGCTTTCACGGCGATAGCAACGTAACCTTCTTGGTTGGCGATGTTGACCCAGAACTTAAACTTCTTGTCGAGCGCACTCACGAGTCGATGATGCGCGGTATCAACGCAGCATTACCTGGCAGATCGATAAACATCATTGGTCGAGCCATTGAAACCTACGCCAAGCGATTTAACTATGGCGTGGTTCGCGACTTCACTGGCCACGGCGTAGGCGAAGCCTTCCACTCTGGATTAGTTATTCCACACTACGACTCTGCTCCGCATTACGCAGAGGAGATCAAGGTAGGCATGGTGTTTACAATCGAGCCAATGCTGACTCTCGGTACTCACGACTGGGAGATCTGGAGTGACGAATGGACCGTGGTCACTAAGGACCGGAGTTTGACTGCACAGTTTGAACACACCATCGTCATAACCGAGGATGGTCCCGAAATCTTGACACTTGCATAGCTAGAGAGAAGAACATGGCAAAGAAGGCAATTGGAATCGACATTGGCGGCACCGGAATCAAGGGTGCAATTGTTGATGTTAAGAACGGAACACTCGTGGGTGAGCGCGTTCGCTACGAGACACCAGAGGGTGGTCACCCGAAAGATATCGCTGTTGTAGTTGCGAAGATTGTTCGTGACCTTAAGCCGTCACGAGCAACCTTGCCAGTTGGAGTCTGCTTTCCGGCCGTTGTGCAACATGGTCGCACGATGTCGGCAGCAAACGTTTCAGAGGAATGGATTGGTCTTGACGCCGATGGATTATTCGAATCTACATTGCAGCGCCACGTTCACGTTCTGAATGACGCCGATGCAGCGGGTGTCGCAGAAATGAAGTTCGGGGCTGGAAAGAAACGCAAGGGCTTGGTAATCATGACCACCCTCGGCACGGGCATCGGCACGGCACTCTTTCTAAACGGCGACCTTATTCCAAATGCCGAACTCGGTCACCTAGAAATTGATGGTGTCGATTATGAGACCAAGGCAGCATTCTCAGCCAAGGAACGTGAGAATCTAAGTTTCGACGAGTGGGCAAAGCGTTTGCAGAAGTACTACTCGACACTTGAACGTCTCTTTAGCCCCGACCTATTCATCGTTGGCGGCGGCGTTAGCAAGCAGTGGGAAGAGTTTTTGCCGAAGCTTGATTTACGTGCCGAAATAGTCCCAGCCTTGAAACGAAATAACGCTGGCATTTTGGGTGCTGCCGCACTTGCCTGGAAAAACTCAGACAACGATTAAGCGGATGGGCCGGCTGTTACGCCGGGTTCTGTCCCTGTTGCCAGGTGACGGTCATCTATCTAGAGATGCCATTGCTGACACCCTCAAGCGGTCTACCCGAAGGCTAGAGCGAGCAGCTCTATGCGCCTTCTGTCTGACCTTGCTCCAAACGAGGTTTACATAGCCGAAGCGCTCACACGCCACGCTGGTGGTCTCTTACACCACCGTTTCACCCTTACCGTTTTCACGGCGGTTTACTTTCTGTTGCACTGTCTCGCAGGTTGCCCTGAGTGGCTGTTAGCCACCGTCTTGCTCTTTGGAGCCCGGACGTTCCTCGTCATTTCTGCCGCGACCGTCTTGCCGACCCATCCAAGTAAAGACTACTGGCTATAGGTGCGCCGTCGCATTCAGGGTAATTACCTCGGCCGCTTCATCGCCCCAGAAACGAATTATCGAAATGGAACATGGCGCAATCTGTGGTCGCCAATAACCGGCAGTACCGGCATCCATGCCTGCCCTAATGAAGCCACGGATTGGCATCACATGTGACACGACCGCAACAGTCTGCCCAGAGTATTCCTCAAGGATTGATCTGCGCCCGCGTTGAACCCGTGAATCGAAAATCTCTAAAGACTCGCCGTTGGGTGGTGAGACGGTCCAAGATCCTTGCCATTCAAGAAATAGCTCTGGCCACTTCGATATGACTTCGGTGTTCGTGTGGCCATCCCAGTCACCAAAGGAAATCTCGGCAATATCTTGGTTCACAGAGACGCCTAGCCCTACCTCGTTTGCCAGGATGTGTGCTGTGTCGAGGGTGCGTTGGATCGGGGACGAAACGATTGCCGAAACAGGTTGGAGGTGTGCCCACGGGCCGCTGTTGCCAATCTCGGCAACTGCTTTGGCTACCTTGTGTGCATCGCCGCGACCAAGCTCAGACAAACCCGGGTTCTCTCCCCCACTACCTGAAATGCGTTTACTTTCAGTCAGATGAGTTCTGCCGTGCCGAATGAGGACAACCGTCGTCAATTGGTCGGTGACACCACCGGGAGCTCGAACTGAGCTTGGCATCGACTGATTGAACTCGACCACTGGTGAACGCGGGCTTGAGTCAACACTCGAAACCACCGCATCGCCCTTCTCATCCATGGCCTTGTTGGCTAACGCATCAGCCCTGGAATTTTCTTCACGAGGAATCCATTGCCAGCGAATTTGTTTTCCGGTGACAAGTTTTTGAACTCGAGCACCGAGAATTTGCATATCGGGATGCTTGATCTTCCAACGACCCGCCATCTGTTCGATGACCAGTTTGCTGTCCATGCGCACCAATATTCGAGCCTCAGGATTTAGTTCATATGCGCCTTCGAGCCCAGACACCAAAGCGAAGTATTCGGCTACGTTATTGGTAGCCGTACCGATGAACTTAGAGATTTCGAGAATTACCTCGCCGCTGTCTGCATCGATTACACAGGCGCCGGAACCAGCCGGTCCCGGGTTTCCGCGAGATCCGCCGTCAGCCTCAATGATGAGGTTCTGATGCTTTTTCACCTGACTAGAATCGCCTGGCACTCTGGGCAGGTAGCTATGTCGTCTTGGGCAAGCGCCTCCAGCTCATTGAAAGCGGTCGCTCCGAGAGTGATTCGGCAAGCACCACACTCTCGCCCTACGAGTCGCGCCACAGCAACTCCTCGAGACGCCTTCTTTTCATAAAGTTCAAGAAGGTCACTAGCTAAACGCGATGCCTGTTGTGCACGATCATTCGAAAGTAGGTCAAGACCAGAACGCAATTTGACTAGTTCAGCTTCGTCTCTCGCCTCCGCTGCGCCCAATTCATCATCGACTGCATTCTTGTCGGTGCTCACCGTTGCATACACTGCGCGTGCGTTCTCCTGTTGATCCAAGATTTCTAGTTCGATATCTTCTAGGTCTGACTTGCGTCTGGCCAAAGACTCAAGTTCGCTCTGGATGCCCTGCGCGTCTTTTGAGTTATTGGTTGAATTGAGTCTTTGTTCGTCTTTGGCAATACGTTGCTCAACGAGTTGCAGGTCGGCCTCTGATCGCTTCAACTCAAGATCTACCGTGTCTAATGCATTTCGTGCCGCGATGATTTTTGCCGCCAAATCACGTTGGGCTTGGCGAAGTTCAGCGAACTGGGTTCCAGCCGACAGATTCTTTATAGCAACCTTTGACCTAGTGATCTGAAGGTCTAGGTTCGCCAAACTGAGCAGATCTGCCTGCTGTGTCGCTGTTGCTTTCATTTGCTGCCTTCTTTAGTTAGGTAATGCGGGTAGTTCATTACTGCGTTACTGCGAATTCCCAAGGGTCGGTGCGTAGCTCGCTAACCACAACCTGAACCGAAGCAAATCTATCGCGGATGTCGGTTGCAGCCCATTCGAGCCACATCCATTCAGCGGACCAGTGTGAAATGTCTACGACTGCAAAATCTCGTTTCTCGGCTCGGGCACGTTGCATGATCTCTTGTACCGGGTGGTGGCGAAGGTCTGATGTGACATAAACATCGGCACCAGAATCGTAGGCTGCCTCCATAAAGGAATCTCCTGCTCCCCCACAAAGGGCAACCCGCGAGATTGAAGATTCGAAGTTGCCAGCAACTCGAACGCCGCTTGCGGTTGGAGGCAGGACCCTTGCAACTGTCTTTGCAAAGGCCCCAAGAGTAATTGCTGAGTCGAGGTGGCCGATTCTGCCGTGCCCAATCTTTGGACCAACCTCAATCAAAGGTTGGGCGTTGTCGATACCGAAGGCTAGGGCTAGCGAAGCTGAAACGCCACGTTCAACGATGTCTGCATTCGTGTGGGCCGAGTAAATCGCTAGGTTTCCCCTGATTGCCTTAGAAATAATCAAGCCCTTGGCCGTTTCTTCAGAAACCGACTTCACGCCCCTTAGTAAGAGCGGGTGGTGGGCCAAGATCAAATCGAAACCCCCATTTAGCGCTTCATCAACCACATCTTCGGTCACATCAACAGTCAAGAGAACTCTAGAAATGCGTGAAGAAATAGTTCCGGTGACCAGGCCTGGGGCGTCCCAATCGTCGGCACCCGATAGCGGCCAAAGCTCTTCAAAAGCAACAACCAGATCATTTAGCACGAAGGCCATTAGTCAACCAATCCCAAAACATTTTTCAAATCATTTCTACGAGCTTCAATCAAGAGCACTTCTGCCTCCTGCTTTTTGATTCGCGGAATGCCACCAACAACCGGTAGTAACAGTCCTATTGCAAAGGCAATCACTACCCCGAAGTTACTTTGAGCCCAAAACTGTGAGTTCGAGGCAAAGTTTGAGAGAAAACCTAACCATTGAAATTCAACCAGTTGGCTTCGAAGGAGACCCCATCCGAGAAAGACGGCTAGCGCCCAGCCAATGAGATTAACCGGGTTCACAGACTTGTAGAAACCATAACCACGGCTCAGAGAGACCTCGTGATAAGCGATGCGTCGAATCAACACGTCGCTAACAAATACACCCGACCAAGCCGCCACGGGCACTGCAAGAACTAGAGCGTATCCGTTCAAATTGAACCAAAATCCAGCCGAACCCAAACGCGCCAGACCAACCACAGCCAACAAGGTGGTTAGCGTAGCAATGACGGGAGTGGCGATTGAAACCTTGAACTTGAGCTGAATCGATTCGAAGCTCATGCTGGATGAACGCAGCGACATTGCAATTGTGGTGAGCAGAGTGAAGGCAATCGAAATCTGCACAAGTACGTTGAGCACACTCCAGCTCGAGCCGGCAACGATTCCGTTGAATGAGTAAGCGAAATCAGAGTTCGTTAGATCTCCGAAGACCGCCAAGCCGAGCCAGGTGAGCGTCGCAGGCACTACACCCATGGCAAGCAGAGCCCAGGCCACGACCTTCCAACCTCGAACGTTGACCGGCAATCCGCTGGCGTAGTCTGCTGATGCCGAAGACCAGGCGAGTCCAAATACCGCGAAAATCACGACTCCGGCTCCAAGCGCGCGTAGCCAAGAGCCATCCTGGTTGGCGTTTACAGCGAAACCATAGGCTCCAATTCGCGAGAATGCGATTGCTAGTGCCGTGATTACGCCTAGAACGCCGCTGATCCGCTGGGCCCAAATAAGTTTCGCTCCACCGATGGCAGACAAAACGACCGCCGCCCCAACCACGACTATTAGAACGGCAATTGAAAGAACTGAAACCGGTAGCGCCTCGGAAATCACTGCATCAGACGCTGTGAGGCTTTGGGCGATCAAAATGTAACCGAGAATTACCAGCACTAGCGCCCAGAACAATCGGCTAAAGACCAGAAAAACGGCCGGTGCAAGGTTGCCAAACACTCCAAAAGCCGCCCTCGAGAGCACAAGTGTTGGCAGTGAAGAACGTTTACCGGCGATTGCACCGACGGCCACAACCCCGGCAGATGCAAACATTCCGAGCATTCCAGCGACGAGCGATTGACTGAACGTCAAACCTAGGCTTCGAAGCCAGAGTGCGACTCCGAATGGCAGTAATGAACCTGAGATTGTCAGCCACACCCAAAATTGGCTTGAAGATGGGTCTTTTGCGTCCCGCTTAGTCTCGACAATGACTTCAACCACAGGTTCGTCTGCATGGGTGGCCTGGATTGGGTCGGCCAGAATTGGAGCATCCGGGATTGGATGCGTTTGAACGGGAACAATGTCATCTTCATTCGGCTGAGCTGAAACCTCAAGGACATTCGAGGTCAGCGCTTCATCTAAGGCCGTGGCTTCTTGTTCGGCCGAATGAGTCTCTTCAACTCGAGTTGATTGCCGCGCTTGCCAAGCTCGCAGTTCAGATTTATCGGTTTCGCGCAGTTGCGCCTGGGCTTCAAGAATCTGCATCGCCGCCAAGATTCCGCCACCATCAGCTTTCGCGCGATCTAGAACCTCCTGCAGTTCTGCGTCGCTCAACGCGCGAGGCGTAGGCGGTAAAAACTGTTCGGAATCCATACCTAAATAGTAATGCCGGGGTGCTTACGCACCCCGGCATTTACCGTTTGTGGGCCCTACCGGGATCGAACCGATGACATCCACGGTGTAAGCGTGGCGCTCTACCAGCTGAGCTAAAGGCCCCTCTTTCGAGGGCTGCGG
>CANGGK010000024.1 GCA_947453475.1 Microbacteriaceae bacterium | reverse complement strand
GGTGCTCGCACCCACCTGGTTTCGCCACTTGTGGCGGCAGCAACCGCGATTCGCGGAACCCTGTCAGCACCGGCCGACCTTATTGACTCAGCGGAGGCTAACTAATGGAAAAGTTTGAAGTATTCACCGGCGTCGGCGCACCACTGCGTCGCAGCAACGTTGACACCGATCAGATCATCCCAGCGGTTTATCTGAAGCGCATCACCAAGACCGGCTTCGAAGATGCCCTGTTCGCAGCTTGGCGCAACGACCCTGAGTTTGTGCTGAACCAGGATGCCTATAAGAACGCCGAGGTACTTGTTGCCGGCCCAGATTTTGGCACCGGCTCTAGCCGTGAGCACGCCGTGTGGGCCCTGCGCGACTATGGCTTCAAGTGCGTTTTGTCGGCTAAGTTTGCCGACATCTTTAGAGGCAACTCGGGCAAGCAGGGTCTGGTTGCCGGTGAGATCACCGAGGCAGACACCGAGAAACTGTGGGCGGCGCTTGAGGCGAACCCTGGTTCGTCAATCACCATCAACCTGATTGAGCAGACCGCCACGATTGGCGACTTATCGGTGCACTTTGACATTGACGAATACACTAAGTGGCGTCTGCTAGAGGGCTTGGATGACATCGGGCTCACCCTGCGAGACGAGCAGGCCATTACCGATTTCGAGGCAAAGCGTCCAAGCTGGATGCCTAAGACCTTGCCAGCGAAGCACTAAGGAGAACCATGAGTCAGATCACTGTTCATGGTGGCAAACCACTTATTGGTCGCGTCGATGTAAAAGGCGCTAAGAACCTAGTCACCAAGGCAATGGTTGCCGCACTGCTTGGCGAATCTGCGAGCGTGCTCAAGGATGTTCCGTTCATCAGCGATGTCGAAATCGTTTCAAGACTTCTTCAGCTTCACGGCGTGGTCATCGAGCACGGTGAAGACGGCGTCATGAGCCTTGACCCAACCAAGGTTTCTTCGGCTCGCATGGCCGACATCGATGCCCACGCGGGTTCATCGCGAATTCCAATCTTGTTCTGTGGCCCTCTGCTACACCGTCTGGGTGAGGCATTCATCCCTGGCCTGGGCGGCTGCCACATCGGTGACCGTCCGATTGACTTCCACTTCGAGGTACTGCGCAACTTCGGTGCAGTCATCGAAGAGCTAGAAAACGGAACCCGCTTGTCGGCTCCGAAGGGCCTTCACGGCGCTAAGATCAAGCTTCCTTACCCATCGGTTGGCGCAACCGAGCAGGTGCTATTGACCGCGGTTCGTGCCGAGGGCTTGACCGAACTTTCGGGCGCTGCAATCGAGCCTGAGATAATGGACCTCATCGCTATCCTGCAGAAGATGGGCGCAATCATCTCGGTAGACACCGACCGCGTGATTCGCATCGAAGGCGTTAGCGAGCTCAAGGGATATTCGCACCGTGCAATCTTCGACCGCAACGAGGCGGCATCATGGGCTTGCGCGGCTCTCGCAACCAACGGAGACATCTTCGTAGGTGGAGCACGCCAGCAAGACATGACCACCTTCTTGAACGTTTACCGCAAGGTGGGTGGCGCATTCGAAATCGAGGATGACGGCATTCGCTTCTGGCACCCGGGTGGCGACCTCAAGCCGGTTGTTCTCGAGACCGATGTTCATCCTGGTTTCATGACCGACTGGCAGCAGCCTCTAGTGGTTGCTCTAACTCAGGCCAAGGGTCTTTCGATCATTCACGAGACCGTCTACGAGAACCGTTTTGGTTTCACCGATGCTCTGGTTCAGATGGGCGCTCAAATTCAGATTTACAAGGAGTGTTTGGGTGGCACGGCTTGCCGATTCGGTCAGCGCAACTTCAACCACTCGGCCGTAATCTCGGGCCCAACTCCGTTGCATGCAGCCGACATCCGTGTTCCTGACCTTCGCGGTGGTTTCAGCCACATGGTTGCCGCGTTGGCCGCCAAGGGAACCTCAAACGTCACAAACGTTCAGTTGATTTCGCGCGGTTACGAGCACTTCTTGCAGAAGCTCACCGACCTCGGCGCCGACTTTAGCTACACCGAGTAGGTCGAGCATGGCCCAGAAGAGCAAGAGTGAATATCTTCGAATGCCGAAGATCAACCCGGCCGAGCGTCACTTCGTGTTGGTGTTAGTTGCTGCAGTTTTGATTCCTCTGGTTCGCACATTGTTCAAGCTGGTTCCTACCGGCCAAGAGAAACTGCCTAAAAGGGGCGCTTTCGTATTGGTTTCAAATCACGTCACCAACGTAGACGCCCTTGCGATGGCCTACTTCGTCTATGTCACTCTCAAGCGCGCTCCGCACTTCTTGGCTAAGGGCAGTCTTTTCAAGTTGCCGGTGATCGGCGCGGCTCTTCGTGCCGCCGGCCAGATTCCGGTTTACCGTGGCGGCCAACGAAACGATGAACCACTTCGGGCAGCACACGCCTATCTAGACGCAGGTCACTGCATTTCGATTTTTCCCGAGGGCACGCTTACCCGCGACCCAGACCTCTGGCCGATGCGCGGCAAGACCGGGGCAGTTCGATTGGCGCTCGAAACCAACGTTCCGGTTTACCCGGTTGCCCACTGGGGTAGCGAACAGGTTTTGCCTCAATACGGTTCTAAGTTTCGCCCTGGCTTTTGGAAGCCGGTGCGAATGGTAGTCGGCGACGAAATCGACCTCACCGCCTACCGCGGAAAGAAGCTGACTCCGGCCGAGGTGCACGAGGCAACCGAATTGGTAATGCACCGCATCACCGAATTGGTTTCTCAGCTTAGGGGAACCGTGCCTCCGCAAGAGCTTTGGGACCCGGTGAATCACGGGCAGACCGAAACCGGAAACTTCAAGAAGAAAAAGAACAAGAAAGCGAAGAACTAATGGCGAAAATTGCCGTGATGGGTGCCGGTAGTTGGGGCACCACCTTCGCCAAGGTCTTGGCCGACAACCCTGAGAACGACGTGGTTCTTTGGGCTCGACGCAAAGATGTTGCCGACGAAATCAATGAAGACCACCGCAACGGCGACTACCTGCCGGGCATTCACCTGCCGAAGTCGCTTTCTGCAAACACGGATGTTGCCAAGGTGCTCGACGGCGCTGAGCTCGTCTTCCTTTCGGTTCCGTCACAGTCGCTTCGCGGCAACCTACAAGAGTGGGGCCCACTGTTGCCGAAGGATGCCATTCTGGTCAGCCTGATGAAGGGTGTTGAAAAAGAGACCGGGCTTCGCATGAGCGAGGTAATCGCCTCGGTGACCGGCTTTGATGAATCACTAATTGCTGTTGTTTCTGGCCCAAACCTGGCCCTAGAAATTGCTCAGGGTCAGCCGGCTGCCTCGGTAGCTGCTTCGACAAACCGGTCTGCTGCCGAAAAAGTTGCCAAGGCAGCTAGCAACGGATACTTCACTACCTTTATCAACAAGGATGTGATTGGCACCGAGTTCGGTGGCATTCTCAAGAACCTCATCGCGGTTGCCATTGGAATCGTCAACGGTGTTGGCTACGGCGAAAACACCAAGGCCTCAATCATGACCCGCGGTTTGGCTGAAATCTCACGCTTCGCCGTCGCTTACGGCGCCAAGGCAACGACCATGGTCGGTCTCGCCGGCCTCGGTGACCTAATCGCAACCTCAGAGTCGCCGCTTTCGCGCAACCACAAGGCCGGCGAAATGCTCGGCAAGGGCTACACCTTGCGCGAAGTGCTGCGCCGCATGTCGCAGACCGCCGAGGGGCTTTCTTCGGTTGCCCCGATTTTGCAGTTGGCCAAGGCCAAGGATGTCTCTATGCCTATCGTCGAACAGGTTCAGCTGGTGCTCGAGGGCAAGATGGACCCTAAAGACATCGCTCCACACCTAACCACCGAAACCGATGGCCCGCAGGGCGAATAATCATGGCAAAGCTGAACCTAGTTCTTCTCTTCGGTGGCCGCTCTAGCGAGCATTCAATCTCATGTGCCACGGCAGCCGGCGTTCTGGGCGCGATCGATCGCACCAAGTACAACGTCATCCCGGTTGGCATTACCAAGCAAGGCGTTTTTGTTCCTGCCGCAGATGATGCCGCAAAGTGGGCGCTTCGCAAGGGCGAGTTGGCAACCGTCGACGACGAGGGCTCGCGAGTTGAATTCGCCATGGATGGTAGCCGAGAGATTACTCGACTAGACATCACCGGAGCCCGCAGTTCGCTAGGTCAGGTTGACGTAGTTTTCCCGGTGCTTCACGGCCCATTTGGTGAAGACGGCACCCTTCAGGGATACCTCGATTTGCTTGGTGTGCCATACGTTGGCAACGGAGTTTTGGCTTCGGCCGCCGGTATGGACAAAGAATTCACTAAGGCGCTTTTTGAGGCGGCTGGCGTGCCGGTTACTCCGCACGTTGTGATTCACCAGCGCGACTGGTTGGCCAACCCTGAGGCAGCACTTGCCGAGGTTGCCGGGCTAGGCGGGTTGCCACTCTTCGTGAAGCCGGCTCGCGCAGGGTCATCGGTTGGCGTTTCAAAGGTCAAAGATATGGCCGAGTTCAAAGGGGCGGCAAAGCTGGCCTTCGAGAATGACAACAAACTTGTTGTCGAAAAAGGCTTGGTCGGTCGCGAGGTCGAGTGCGCGGTTATCACCGGGCGCGGCACCGATGAACCAAGAGTTTCGGTTGCCGGCGAAATTGTGGTTACCGGTCGAGACTTTTATGACTTTGATGCCAAATACCAGGATGAAGACTCGGTTGACCTAATCATCCCTGCCAAACTAACCGAGGCCGAGTTGACTGAAATGCAGGGCATAGCCCGTCGCGCGTTCAAGTCGCTGGGTTGCGAGGGTTTGGCTCGCGTTGATTTCTTCTTGACCGCCGATGGTTTCTTTGTGAACGAAATCAACACGATGCCTGGATTCACGCCGTTGTCGATGTTCCCATCGCTTTGGCAGGCATCAGGCCTCGAATACGTCGACCTGATCGACGAACTGATTTATCTCGCACTCAACAAGAACTAGGCGATTTGGCTAGTTTGTGACGCTTGAGCAACGCTTAGTTGCTTCGATGCTCTGAATCGCCGCACTCAAGTCGCCTAGGGCGCTGACTCCAGCAACTTTTCTCGAGTCAACGATGACCTCGGTTGCCGGGTTACGTCCGAAAGTAATGAATCGATACGAAGGCTTACGGCTGTCGTCTACCAGCCAATCGACTCCGCTGGCGGTAACGCAAGGCAGGGTGCTGACCTCAACCACAGGTAGCCCGCAGCGCAAAATCACGGTGGTTGGGTTGCCCCAAGCGCCGGTTGCCTGTGCATCGGTCACTCGCTTTGCCTGATCTGCCACGGTTTCTGGCAACCGAACCGATACTTCGGCGCAGGCGGGGTTATTCGAGTCGGCGGCAGCCTCTAGGCTGACCGTGGCGCTACAAGCCGATAGCGATCCGGCGAGCGCCAATGATGCCAGTGCGGCTAGGGCGGTGCGTGAAATCTTCATCGAGAATAGGCTAACAGTGTGTCGAATCTAGAAACCGTTGCCCAGGTGGGCGAGAACGAAGCGCTAAAGCGAACCATTGCCCGCCTGAACGCATCCGAGCATGCCCTCGTTGGCCCGGGCGATGACTCTGCGGTTATTGCCGCCCCGGATGGTCGGTTCACGGTAACCACCGACACTCTGATTGAGGGCCACGATTTTAGACTCGACTGGTCAACTGCCTACGACCTCGGCTGGAAGGCCGTGGCGAGCAATCTCGCCGATGTAGCGGCCATGGGTGCGGTTCCTACCGCTCTGGTCGTTGCGTTAACCGTGCCTGGAAGCACTCAGGTTAGTTGGCTCGAGCATTTTGCAGATGGCCTCAAAGCGGCTTGCATTGCTTTGGCGCCCGGTTGTGGCGTGGTCGGCGGCGACCTTGCTGCCAGCGATCAGGTAATGATTTCGGTTGCCGCTCACGGCTCGCTAGAGGGCCGAGAGCCGGTTCTGCGCTCTGGAGCGCAAGTTGGCGATGTTGTGGCGGTAGCCGGCACCCTCGGGCGGGCAGCGGCTGGTTTGGCCTTACTGCAGAGCGGCAATCGCGATGCGGTCTCGGCTTACGACGAACTGGTCAATGTTCAGCGCCGACCGAACCCGCCGATTCGTTCGGGTGTTGATGCCGCAAATGCTGGCGCAACCTCGATGTTAGACCTCTCGGATGGTCTTGCTCGCGACTCAGCACGCATCGCCAAGGCATCCGAGGTAACCATTCAGATTGACCCACAGATGTTGCAAGGTTTTGAGGCGGTTATCGAAGAGGCCGCTCGTGCCATCGAAGCAAACCCGAGCGATTGGGTGATTGGCGGGGGAGAAGACCACTCGCTATTGGCAACTTTTCCGGCGGATGCGACACTGCCTCGTGCCTTCAAGAGAATTGGTGTTGTCTTGCCTCAAGGGCCTGCCCCGGTGATGCTAGGCGCACAAGCGTTGCCAGAACGCGGCTGGGACTCTAGCCGTGCAACAAACTATTTAGCTTGATGCCATCGCCCTTGCGGCCAACTACTTCGACGCGACCGGTGAGTGAGTTGCGACGGAAAAGCAGGCTCGGCTGACCCGAGAGTTCGGCAGCCTTGACCGTGCGCTCTTCGCTGCCATCGATGATGGTCACCTTGGTGCCTGCGGTTACGTAAAGCCCAGCTTCAACAACGGTGTCGTCGCCGATTGAAATGCCAACTCCGGCGTTAGCGCCAAGTAGCGCACGAGCACCAATTGCTACACGTTCCTTGCCACCACCAGATAGCGTTCCCATGATTGATGCGCCACCACCGATGTCTGCGCCGTCACCGACAACAACACCCTGTGAAATGCGTCCCTCAACCATTGAAGTGCCCAAGGTTCCGGCATTGAAGTTCACGAAGCCTTCGTGCATGATCGTGGTGCCTGGGCTGAGGTGTGCTCCGAGGCGAACTCGAGAGGCATCAGCGATGCGAACCTTGGCCGGGGTTACATAGTCGACCAGGCGAGGGAACTTATCGATGGCATAGACGCTAATGCCTTGGCGGGTTAGTGCCGGGCGAAGTTCTTCAAGATCATCGAGGGCTACCGGGCCAACATTGGTGAACGCCACGATTGGCAGGTTTGGAATCAGGCCATCCAAGTTGATGGTGTTCGGTTTGACGATTAGGTGTGAGAGCAAGTGCAGGCGCAGGTATGCATCGGCGGTTCCGGTGACAGGTTGGGTTAGGTCAACCTCGGCCTTTACTATCTCGATTGAGACGCGGCGGCGGTCATCCTTGCCGGTCAGGGCAATCAGGTCGGCCGATGCGGTTGCGTCGCTAGGTAGGTTGCCCAAGGCAGGCTTTGGATACCAAACATCCAAGACGGTTCCGTCGGTTGCGAGGGTCGCGAGGCCTAGGCCCCACGCGTGAGAATCTACAAAGCTTGCCTGAGTCATACCTACAAGGTTACAAGTTAGGCTCGATGTATGGCTGCCGTAACCCTGAATCTAACCGCCGATGTGGTCGAGTTGACCCGCGACATTTGTGACATTGAGTCTGTGTCAGGCAACGAAAAAGAGCTGGCCGATGCAATCGAAACCGCCCTTCGCCAGTATCCGCACCTCGAGGTCATTCGTGACGCCGATGCCATCATTGCTCGAACCAACCTGGGTCGGGCTTCTCGCGTAGTCATCGCCGGGCACATCGACACAGTTCCGGTGGCCGACAACCTGCCGGTCAAATTTTTGCCGATGGAGCGCGAGCAGGTACTTTGGGGCCGCGGAACGGTAGACATGAAGGCTGGTGTCGCCGTGCAGCTCAAGCTAGCCGCCGAACTCGCTGAGCCAAATGTTGACCTCACCTGGATTTTCTACGATCACGAAGAGGTCGACGCTAGCCTGAATGGCCTCGGTCGCATCTCACGAAACCGCCCAGAACTGCTAGAGGCAAGCTTTGCAGTTCTGTGCGAACCGACCGGTGCAATGGTTGAGGGTGGCTGCAACGGCACCATGCGTGCAGACATCACCCTACGCGGCGTCAAGGCCCACTCGGCACGACCTTGGATGGGCAAGAATGCCATCCATGGCGCAGCAAAGCTGTTGACCATTCTCGACGAGCACGTAACCGATGAAATCGAGGTCGACGGCCTGGTTTATCGCGAAAGCCTAAATGCTGTGCTCATCAGCGGAGGTATTGCGACCAACGTGATTCCCGATGCCGTCAAGGTAACCATCAACTATCGTTTTGCACCAAGTCGCTCGGCCTTGGATGCCGAGGCGCACCTGCGCGAAGTTTTCGCCGGTTTCGACGTGATTGTTACCGATTCGGCTGAGGGCGCACGCCCCGGGCTCGACCGACCTGAGGCGATGGCCTTCATCGAAGCTACTCAGACCGTACCTCGCCCGAAATATGGCTGGACAGATGTGGCGCGGTTTAGCGCACTTGGCATTCCGGCCGTCAACTTTGGCCCTGGTGACCCAAATAAGGCTCACGCCGACGATGAAAATGTTCCGGTGAGCCAGATTTACGCCTGTGAATCTGCACTGCGCAAATGGTTGACCGCTTAGTTTCAAACTCCGCCTGGTGGCTGCGGGTTCTGCTGGTCTACCTTACCAGCCGTACCATTTCGGTCATTCTCTTTATCGCTACCGCTGCAACTCAGGCCGATAACTATTGGACTAAGGCCAACCCGGCATATTTCGATTTCTTGAATATCTGGGATGTCGAGTGGTACTCGAAAATCTTCAATCACGGATACCCAACCGTTTTGCCTCTGGCGGCAGACGGTGCGGTTCAGCAAAACGAATGGGCCTTCTTGCCCGGCTTTCCTTCGGTGGCAAAGGCGCTTTCGTTCACCGGCATCGAGTGGAAATATCTAGCGCCAATTTTGGCCACGCTATTTGGTGCCGCCTTCGCACTGGTCGCCTTTCGGGTGTTCGCAACCAAGCTAAGCGATCACCAGGCCTTTTGGGCGGTCTCGCTCTTTCTCATTTCGCCAGCCTCGCCGATACTGCAAACCGGCTACGCCGAGAGCATGGGGCTTTTCTTTATCGCGCTCGTGCTCTACTTCTGGGTTCAAGACCGCTACTGGGCTGCCGTCGCCGCGATGGCTTGCTTGGCGTTCACGCGGCCGGGGCTTGCAGCCTTCGCTCTCGCCTTTGGCTTGGTCTGGCTCTATCGTTTCATTCGGGCCAGGATGGGCGGTCGCGGATTTGGTTTCGTCGAGGCAACCAAACTAGCCCTGCTTGCCGGCGCAGCGCTAGCACTCAACTTTGCCTGGCCGCTTACCGCAGCGCTAGTCACTGGAAGGCACGATGCCTACGTTGCCTCAGAGCTAGCCTGGCGGGCAAGCTATCCGTTTGGCGGAGGCGGCCTGAACCCGGTGCTGCCGTGGTTCTCATCGGCCGAATACTTCATCGGGGGAGACCTCGGTCGCATAGTTGTGGTTTTGGCCATTGCCTCAGCAGTTGCCGTGTTCTTCGTTCCCGAAGTGAAGGCACTGGGCTTGGAGCTGACTGCGTTTGTTGGCGCATACTTCGCCTACCTTTTGGTCTTTTTCTTCCCGCAGTCGAGCATTGTTCGCATTCTGATGCCAACTTTTGTGTTGTTCGGCGCGCTAGCGCAGGCATTCTCGAAGTGGCCAAAATCGGCTCGTGTAGCCACAGTGATCTTGTTGCTTATTTTGCAGGCTGGTTGGCTACTCACCTGCTGGAGATACCAAGCTCCAGACTTCTCGCCACCGTAACCACCGAGTCTTGGCTTTAACGAACGTTACCTATTTGATAACTGTTAATAAAGGATTCGGTTTTTGCCCTAAAACCCCGTGAGATAATAGAAGTTCGGCGATTTCGCCACGCATTTCAAGGAGTTCTAAATGGCAGCAATGAAGCCACGCACCGGAGACGGGCCAATGGAGGCAGAACGCGAACCTCGCGGTCTGATTATTCTTCGTGTGCCACTAGAAGGCGGCGGCCGTCTAGTTGTTTCGGTCAATGAAGAAGAAGCGAAGAACCTTCACCAGGTTCTTGCCGGAGTCGTCAAGGCCTAATCCGTTCAAAGCAAAAAGCCGGTCACGGGTGACCGGCTTTTTCGTTTAACTTTTAGAGCGCTCGCTTGCTGGCTAGCAGCAGACCATCGCCAACCGGAGACAGCACCGAGACGAAATCATCCTGGCTGCTAAAGAATCGCAACACGTCGCGATAAATCGAAGTGGCATCATCACGCATCGCCGGGTCAGGCACGCGGTCGCGCCAGAGCGCGTGGGCGATGGCCACGACTCCACCCGGGCGAAGTAGGCGTGAGGCCTCGTGAAGCTGGGCTTCTAGAGATTCTCGATCGGCGTCAAGAAAGACTAGGTCGTAAGCGGCGTCGGCCATGTTAGACATGACATCTAAGGCCTTGCCAGTAATAACTCGAGTGCGGTTTGGGGCGAGTTTGGCGTCTGAGAATGCTCGCTTCGCGGCTGCCTGTGTTTCAGTTTCGGTATCGATTGTGGCTAGCACTGCGTTCGAAGAACCACTGAGGAGCCAGAGACCAGAGACGCCGGTGCCGGTGCCGGCTTCGACGATGGCTTTGGCGCCAAGAGCCGATGCAATCAAGGCAAGGTGTGCGCCGACCGAGGGGGTGATGCACTCGATGCCCAGCTCTTCAGCGCGGCCACGTGCGGCACGCAGAACCTCTGATTCTTCAACGAAGTCTTCTGCAAACTTCCAGCTACTGATCTTGTCTACCATTTGGCACTCCTTGCTCAAAGCATAAGTCGAAGCCGGCGCTTTGGCCGGCAGCAAAGCGGTAATCTGGAAGGGTGTTTGGAATCAGCGGCGAGAAGCTAATCATCCTTGTGATTATTGCTGCGTTTGTGCTCGGACCAGAACGCTTGCCGCAGTATGCCAAGCAACTTGCAAACCTGATCAAATCGGTGCGCCGGATGGCGGAGGGTGCAAAAGATCAGCTGGCCAATGAGCTAGGCCCCGAATATCAAGATCTTGACTGGAAGAAACTCGACCCTCGCCAATATGACCCTCGCAGAATCATTCGCGAGGCCCTGGTCGAAGACCTAAACCCTAAGGCGCCAATCGGAACCGACCTCAACCAGGTAAAAACTACTCCCGCTCAAAAGCTCAGTGTGGGAGAGCAAGCGCCGTTCGACTCAGAAGCGACGTAGCACCTTCATCAAGGTCACCATCAGTGGTGCCATGGCGTTGTAATCCTTGCCTCGCAGCGGTAAGCGCAATAGGCCCGAGGCGATACCAACGGTGCGAGCCTCGGTAAAGCGCAACAGACCTTCAACGCCGTTTCTTCGGCCCTTGCCCGAGTTCTTCATGCCACCCATTGGCGATTCCATAGATGCAAATGTTGCGCGGAAACCCTCATTGATATTGACGCTACCCGCCATTAACTGCGAGGCAACCTTGAGCGCGGCCTTTTTCGGGCCAACCACAGATGCGTTCAGGCCGTACTCAGTGTCATTGGCAAGCTCGATTGCCTCGGCAACCGAGTCGTAACCCTCCACGTCGAGCAACGGACCGAAAACTTCTTTGCGGTAGAGGTCTGCACCCGAGGTAACATCGGTGACAATCGTTGGAGCGTAGAAGTATGGCCCAAGTTCAGGCAGGGCGTGACCACCTGAAACCACAGTCGCGCCAGAGTCGATGGCTTGGTCAACAAATCCAGAAACTCGGTCAAACTGGGCCTGGCCGGTGAGGCTGCCCATGTCCATTCGGAAGTCCTTTGAATTGCCGACAGCCAACGTGCGGGCGCGCGAGGCTATTTCGGTTAGAAAGGCATCCTTGAGGTGATTCGGAACATAGACGCGCTCTAACGAAACGCAAAGCTGACCGGCAGAACCGAAGGCACCAGCCATTGCCAATTCTGCAGCCCGCTTGATGTTGGCGCCCTCGAGAACAATCATCGGGTTCTTGCCGCCGAGTTCAAGCGAGTAACCGATTAGACGTTTGGCAGCACGTTCGGCTACCAAACGACCGGTTGCGGTCGAGCCGGTGAAAGCGACGTAATCGGTGTGATCTGAAATGGCGTTACCTACCTCGGCTCCACCGCCAACGACAATCGTCCAAGCTGCTTCTGGAATGCCGGCCTCGATCGCCAGGTGGCGTGCAAAGAGCACCGTGAGTGCCGTTTGGTTATCGGCTTTTTGCACAACCGAGTTTCCGGCAGCCAGTGCCGGTAAAACATCGAGCATGGTTAGGGCTAGCGGATAGTTCCAAGGTGTAATCACGCCGACGACGCCGATGGGTGCACGCTCGACCCAGGTCTTGGTGAGCACCGGTACGCCCGCTTTGGTGCGCTTTGGTTTTAGGGCTTTGGCAGAGATCTTTCCGAAGTAACGAGCCGCACCATAAGCACCCGCTACTTCTTCAAAAGCGTGCGACTTTGCCTTGCCGGTTTCGAGCTGAATAAGTTCAATAAGTCGCTCTTGGTTTGCCATGAGTAGGTCGTGGGTTCTCAGCAGTATTTGGGCGCGCTGTGACGGTGAAACCTGCTGCCAAGACTTCTGAGCAACACGTGCCTGTTCGACCGCATTGGCAACGTCTAAGCCAGAAAGCTGTGGCAGTTCGTAAATTCGCTTGCCATTGCTCGGGTTGATGATTGGCACAGTTGAATGCCCGGCCGGCAGGTGGTTCAGAAGGGCTTGAATGCTGGTTTCGCTCATGCCCCAACTCTAGGACTTTGAGTGATTTATTTCTCGCGAAACGGAACCGTTGCGGAAAGAACGGTGCCTTGCTCGGTGCGCACCAATTCGTGGGTGAAGGTGCAGTCATCTAGATAGGCGCTACCTAGTCCGCGACGGGTGTTCTGCTCGAGGCCAACGCCGTCATTGTGAACGATGATTTTTAGCAGGTCATCGGTTTCAAAATCAATCTCGAGGTGAATGTGTTCGGCCGAGCCGTGGCGAATGGCGTTCGAGCAAGCCTCGCGAGCTATTTCTAGCGTCGTCTCAACGCAAACCGGGTCTTGGCGAAGCCTCAGTTCAACTTCGTGAGAAAGATTTAACTCGATTTCGCAGAGGCCATGCCAGGTCTCGGCAATCTCATCCAAGACGGGGCGAACCTCTGAGGTGGCGCGGGTGTCATTGAGAATTTTGTCTAGTCTCTCGCGAAGGTTTTTGAGCGCCTCTTCGCCAGACTCGGTAACTTCACCGCGGGTGAGGCTGCGTTCGATGCGGATGGCGGCGGCGGCCACCTCAGATTGAATTGGGCCGTGAATCTTGCGGGCAAACTGCTTCTTCTGAAGCCAGTGCTGCCCATTTAGCGCGGCAATGGTCCATCGCAACTTCTGTTCGTAGTTATTGAGTTGAAGCTCAATCGACTGCATCTCTTTGGTTGCTGCAAAGTTGATTCCAAAAAGTGAACCCAGTAGCGCACAGGCCACTCCGGCATTTACCGAGAGGGCATAGCCAACTAAAACGTCATGACCAAAGGCGAAAACTGCCATACCGCCGCCGAAACCGAAGCCAAAGAGGATGAGCATTACCGATGGCACTCGGATGCCCACCGGGAGCTTGTCTACCCAGCGAGCTAGCAGGTTACGAGATGTGGAAAGCGCAGCGGTAACCATGGCGAATGAAAGGAGCATTAGCCAGATTGGGCTGATATTGGGGATGTACTTTACAAAGCCGTTGATGGCCAGAACAGAGAGAATCAAAGCCGTTGTTAGCGGGCGACTCGACTCTCTTAGTCGCAAATGAGTAAGCACCGTACGCCAGCGAAAACGCTGAGCCGAAGGGTCGAGGCGCACCAGTTCTAATCGCGGTTGGTTAGCTGCAAGCGTGGCGCTTAGCGGCCGCAAGGTGTCGTTGATTAGTGACTGCAGTTTGGTCAAGGCTCGCTGGGGTGATAAAACAAGTTCTGGGATAAGTGCGGTTTGAAGCATCGATTCAATCGTCGAAAGCGTGTCGCTGGCTTCGAGCTCGAGACGAGCCTCACTGTCGACTAGCAGTGCTTCGAGTTGTTGTTTAGTGGCTTCGAGCGTTGATCTCTTGGCGCCCCACTCGGCCTTCAAACCAAAGGCGAATGCAGCCCAAGCCAGAGCCGAGGTCATCATCACGACTCCACCGATTAGTCGATAAAGCGAAAAGCCGTTGTCGGCCGCATCGAGTTCAAACAGCGAGTATTGCAAGGTCAAGCCGCGAACTGCACCAGCCGTTATGTAGCCAACGGCAACCAGGATGATCGAAACCAAACCGCCAGACATCCGTGCGGTCGCTAGCTTGGTCAGGTAAAGCGTTGCCATGAGTGCTAGGTGGGCGATTAAAACGCTGGTCAAGCGCGCAAGAATGTTGCCGCCGGCTAGGTCAGCAGAACCAAGCGCATGAGCGAGGATGCCAAAACCCAAGGTCGACCAAAAAACGCCCGGCCCAAGAATATGTCTTCCGGTGAGGCGTGAAAAGGCGAGCTTGAAATCCACTAGTGGTCTCGGTTTGGAATACCCGCGGCCTGGATGAAAATGCGAACGGCTTCGATTCGAGGGTTGATGTCGTCTGAACTCTGAATTCCGAGATTCTTAAAAGTGGTGTTCAAAAGTTGCTCGACAGAAGACACCGAAGTGTCGCGGCGCCGAGCGATCTCCGCATTTGTGAAACCGCTAGCCAGCAGGCGCAGCGCTTCAACCTGGTTTTTGGTTAGCGCAGAAAGTGGACGATCTGGCCTGAGGTCGTCGCGAACGTGTGGTCGTTCACCCAGGACGTTATCGATTGCGTTGACCAGGTATTCGGTGTTACCAACCAACTCTTTGCGCAAAAATCCGCAGCCGGCAGGCAAATCTTCCATCTTGAGACCGGCAGAACGCAGGTCAGGAAACTTGGTGAGAAAGAGAATGGCTATTCCTGGGTGGCGCTTTGCCAGGATGTGCGCAATGTCGATGCCATTGGCGCCAGGGCCAAGGTCGATGTCGAGCAGGGCGATGTCGGGGTCGAACGCTGCGATTTTGCGCTTGGCCTCTACCGCGTTGTGAGCCCTGCTGGTTTGAAAATTCACCGACTGCAGAGTCTGTTCCAAGAGTGCAGAAACTAGTTGTTCGTCCTCAACAATGAGGACCTTTCTCGATCGTCCGGGCATATTTCTAACCTAGGTTAACCACGGGCGAAATTAATTATTTACTGGGGATATCCCCAGGCGTTTTCCGGCTAGCCCAAGTTTGGTTTCGGCCATTTGCTTAGCGATGGCAATAATTTCGGACGCCGCCGGGTCTGTTGGCTCCGATAAAACAATTGGTTCACCCGCGTCTGAACCTTCACGTAGGGTTACCGAAATCGGAATTTGCCCGAGCATAGAGACCGGCGCCTGAGCAATCGCAGTAAGGCGATCAGCAACTGCCTGACCTCCACCGGCACCGAAGAGCTCAAACTTTGAGCCGTCGGGTTGAACCAGCCAGGCCATATTTTCGATGACGCCAAAAACAGATTGCCCGGTCTGCAAACCCACCGAGCCAGAGCGCTCGGCAACCTCGGCCGCGGCAACCTGAGGTGTAGTGACAACCACGGTCTGGGCGGTCGGCAGAAGTTGGCCCAAGCTGATTGCCACGTCACCGGTGCCCGGCGGAAGATCTACCAGCAAGAAGTCGAGGTCACCCCAGAAGACATCACACAAAAACTGTTCAATCGCTCGGTGAAGCATTGGCCCGCGCCAAGCAACCGGCTTGCTATCTTCGAGAAACATGCCGATCGAGATAACTTTTACACCGTTTGCAGAAACCGGCGGCAAGATCATCTCGTCTACTCGCGTCGGTTTATCGGTCAACCCAAGTTGCCCCGGAATAGAGAACCCGAAAATATCTGCATCGACCAGGCCAACGCGGTGACCCTGTGCTGCTAGGGCAACGGCTAGGTTCGCGGTCACGGATGACTTGCCGACGCCGCCCTTGCCTGAACCAATCAAAAACACTCGAGTAAGTGTGTCTTTGCCGAACGGGTTGAAGCGCGGGGGCTTGCCATTGCGCAGCTTGGTCTTTAGGGCGTCGCGCTCGACTTGCGTCATCACGCCGAGTTCAACTTCAACCGAAGAAACACCCGCAACGGCCAGCACTGCCTCACGTGTTTCGCGTTCAATTTTGGCTGAGGCTGGGCAGCCGACGACCGTGAGTTTCACCTGCACGCGAGCGATGCCATCGACAAGACTGACCTCGCCGATCATGTCTAACTCGGTGAGCGGCAGTCTTAGCTCTGGGTCGATGACGGTGGCAAGGGCGCGATTAATCGCGTTTGCGGTCATCCAAGATTTCTTTCAGAAGGTCGCGAAGCTCGTCGCGAACGAAGTCTTTGGTAGCCATTTCTTCCATGGCAATTCTCAAGGCAACTACCTCGCGCGCGAGATATTCGGTGTCTGCGAGGTTTCGCTCAGCACGTTGGCGGTCTTGCTCGAATTGCACGCGGTCGCGGTCATCCTGGCGGTTCTGAGCCAAAAGAATCAACGGTGCTGCGTAAGAAGCCTGCATCGAAAGAATCAGAGTCAACAGTGTGAAGTTTGTGGCACGAGGGTCGAACTGGCTGCCAGAAGGCATCAGGGTGTTCCAGGTGAGCCAGACCGCAACGATGACCGTCATCCAAATAAGGAAAGAGCCGGTGCCCATCGCACGGGCGAATGCCTCGGATGCGCGACCGAAGTTTTCTTGGTCGATCGAAATCTTTGGCAGTAGGCGGCGACGCTGGCCGATAGGGGCATCTAGGCGTCCGTTTGACTTAGCCATTAGTGACCCTCCTCTCGCCAGTCGTCAGGTAGTAGGTGGTCAAGCACGTCATCAACGGTGACCACGCCAATTAGGCGGTTCTCATCGTCAACAACCGGCAGGGCCACCAGGTTGTAGTTTGCAAAGGTTCGGTGAATTACCGAAATGTGGGTGTCTGGCTTTACCGGCTCAAGTTCGGTGTCGAGCAAGCTGCCCAAGCGTTCGTGAGGCGGGTAGCGCAGCAGTTTCTGGAAGTGCACGACTCCCAGGTAACGACCGGTGGCAACCTCGTAGGGCGGCAGCGTGACGAATACCGACGCGGCAAGCACCGGAGCCACATCCTTGCGACGAATCAAAGCCATTGCCTCGGCCACGGTTGCGTCGGCCGCGCAAATAATTGGCTCGGTGGTCATCAAACCACCGGCGGTGAACTCGTCGAACTGCATCAACATACGAATGTCGTCAGCTTCTTCTTCGTCCATCAATTCAAGGATGGCCTCGGTGCGCTCTTCAGGCAGGTTGGCCATCAGGTCGGCCGCGTCATCTGGCTCCATCAGATCTAGAACCTCGGCGGCACGTTCGTCATCTAGCTCGGCGATGATGTCAATCTGCTCGTCTTCAGGAAGCTCTTCGAGAACATCGGCAAGGCGTTCGTCGTCGAGCTCTTCAGCAACTTCGATCATGCGCTCATCTGGCAGATCGAGAAGTGCGCTAGCGAGGTCGGCAGGGCGAAGTTCAGAATAGGTGGCAATTAGCTGCTGAGCACTTTGACCCTCGGCGGTCTTGCCCTCTTCAACAACCTGTTCCCAAGCTGCGAAAAGCGTTGCACCACGGGCAAAGGGTGAAGCAGAGGTCTTCGGGCGGCGAAGAAAGAGCTCAGAGACTACCCAATCGCCGTTCTTGCCAAGTTCAATCGCAAGGTCATCGATGCTCGCGCTGCCACTTCCATCAAGGATGCGAACCTTGCGCCCAAGAATTTCGGCAATAACGCGAACTTCTTGACCGCGCTGGGTGAAACGACGCAGGTCAATCAGGCCGGTTGTGATTACCTGGCCGGCTGAGATTGAGGTAACTCGCGCAATTGGCACGAATACACGGCGGCGGCCACTGATTTCAACCAACATACCGGTAGCCTTTGGAGCGCCCGATTTACGGTACGAGACAAGAACGTCGATGACTTTACCAACGCGGTCTCCCGCTGGGTCAAAGACGCCACAGCCAGCCAATCTGGCGATAAATACTCTCGTTGCGCTCACCCTTCAACCTTAGACGAGTGGCGAGGACCGTGCCAGAATGGATTTGTGAACACAAATCAAAGAAACCCCCGCAGAATGCCGTCAACCATGCCGAAGGGGCAGGTGGTGGGCAAGTTCACCGAATACGCCGAAGCGGTTGCCTTCGTTGAGACGATAGTCAATCACGGTTTTCCAGCCGGCGCGGTCGCCATCGTGGGTAAAGACCTCAGAACGGTAGAGCGCGTGCGCGGCAAGATGACTTACGGTCGCGTTGCCCTGAGCGGAGCCATGACCGGTTCGTGGTTGGGTCTGATTGTCGGGTTGTTCTTGGGCGGTTCGACAGACACTGCTGCTAGCCCCGGAGTTAGCTCAACCTTTTCATCCGTGCTGATTGGCGCTGGCATCGGCATGCTCATCAACCTCTTGCGCTTCTCGCTGGCCCGCAACAAGCGAGGCTTTGTTAGTCAATCAGCGGTGATTGCCAGCAAGTATGAAGTTCAGGTGCCCGGAAACCTCGCCGATCAAGCCGACAAGGCCATCGCAGATCACGAGAACCACGCTCACTAAGACTTAGGCGAACAAAGTCTGGTCGCTTAGCTTGAGTGCTTAGCCATCCAAGTTTCGAGGTCGTCAACCTTGCGCGGAAGCGCAGCGGTTAGATTCTCTACGCCATCTTCAGTAACCAATACGTCATCTTCGATTCGCACGCCGATGCCGCGGAATTCGGCCGGCACCAACAAATCGTCTCGGTGAAAGTAAAGGCCTGGTTCGATGGTGAAAATCATGCCCGGCTTGAGCTCGGCATCCATCGACATTTCGCGACGGGCCTGAGCGCAGTCGTGCACATCTAGACCTAAATGGTGGCCGGTGCCGTGAACCATCCAGCGGCGGTGATGTTGGTTCTCAGGGTTTAGCGAATCTTCAACCGAGCCGGGCAAGAATCCCCAGCCGTGCGTCTTTTCGGCAATCACTCGCATAGCCGTGGCGTGCATCTCCTTGAAGAGCACACCCGGCTTGGCCATAGCGAATACTGCATCGGCAGCCTCGAGAACGGCTTCGTATATTTCTCGCTGAAGTGGTGAGAACTTGCCATTGATTGGAAGGGTGCGAGTCACGTCTGCGGTGTACAGGCTCTCCATCTCAACGCCGGCGTCGAGCAAGAGAAGTTCTCCGTCGCGAACCGGCCCGTTATTGATGATCCAGTGCAGTGTGCAGGCGTGGTGGCCGGCAGCGGCGATTGTTTCGTAGCCAAGGTCGTGACCCTCGGCGCGTGCCTGGCTGAAGAATGCAGTTTCGACCACTCGTTCACCGCGGGGGTGCAACTTGGCTTTGCCAAGGTTTGCCACTACTTCTTCGAAACCTTTGATTGATGCATCTACTGCCTTGCGCATCTCGGCAATCTCAAAGTCATCCTTGACCAGACGAAGTTCAGATACGAATTGGGCGAGAGCAGGGTGGTCGAGAGTGATGGTGTTCTGTTCAAGCGACTCGAGATAGTTCTGGTATTCGCCTAGCGAACGTGTTTCAAGTTCTAGCAGCTGGCTAACTTCGGTGAGTGATGGTCGTTGGCCAACCCAAAATTCGCCTATGGCAGAGTTTGCAAAGAACTCAGATGAGCCCTTGCCGGCGGTTTCGCGCAAGAACAGGATGCTCTTGGTTTGGCTGGTGCGGGCATCAATGACGAGCACTGAATCAGGCACGGCTTGAGCACCCCAGCCGGTTAGGTGTGCGAATGCAGAGTTTGGGCGGTAGCGGTATTCGGTGTCGTTCGACCGAGTTGCCGCGGGTCCAGCCTCAATGATGATTACTTCGCCGGCGAACTCGGCGGCAACCTGTGCGCGTCGTGCAGGAGTGAACTTGCTCGAAGGTGAGGCGGTGACTGATTCAACCTCACCATCTGCCCACTCGGAACCCATGTATTCGAGAAACTGTGGGCTGGTCGGTGTGCGTGAACGGGTAGCCCCCGGGTCATTGGTCACTTCGGCAGACTTGGTTGACTTTGCAGCATCTTTGCTCATCCTTTCATTCTGCCATTTCGGCACAAGGAGTTTTTCGTTTTAGGCACTAGCCGCGAGGTAATCTGGGCTTGATGATTATTGACCTACATTCGCATTCAACTCGCTCTGACGGCAAAGAGTCAGTTACTGAGGTGTTCGAGCAGGCTGCGCTCGCCGGGGTGAACATCCTTGCTCTTACCGACCACGACACCACTTCGGGCTGGGATGAAGCTGCCGCCGCGGCTAATCGACTTGGTATGGGCTTTGTGCCGGGCATTGAGGTCACCACCCGCGCCAAAGTAGGGCGCGAAGGGCGCGAGCACTTCATCAGCGTGCACATGCTTGCCTATTTGCCAGACCCGAACCATTCGGCGCTCGCCGGAGTGCTCGGCGACTCGGTTGCCACACGCGAAATCAGGGCAAAGGCCATGGTTGATTTAATGGCCGTCGATTACGACATCACCTGGGAACTGGTTCTCGAACAGCTCGAACCAGGTGCAACCATCGGCAGGCCTGCGCTCGCCGATGCCCTCGAAAAGCTCGGTGTGGTCGCTAATCGATCCGAGGCATTTGACTCAATTCTCTCGAAGCACGGTGGCTACTACATTCCAACCGAAACCACGAATGTCTTCGAAGCCATCACCTTGATTCGCGAGGCCGGGGGAGTTCCGGTGATTGCACACCCGCTCGGCGGTGCCCCAGACAACCTCGATCGTGGTGACCTGCCTCAGGAACACTTCGAAAAGCTAATTGCCGGTGGACTTGCGGGTTTCGAGGTTTATCATCGTGAGGTGCCCGAGGTGGCTCGCCAGTGGTTGTTGAGTCTTGCCGCCAAGCACGACCTCATCGTGACGGGCTCGAGCGACTATCACGGCCTAACCGGCAAGCCCAATCGCCTCGGCGAAAACTCGACTTCGCGCGAGATGCTCGACAGAATTATCGAAATGGCATCTGGGGTGGAGGCGCAACTATGAACAAACTCAAGAAAACAGCAATCATCATGACTTTGATTGCCGCTGTTTTGTGCGGCTATGGTCTTGGAGCTGTCTTTCTGTTTGGCGGGCAGGGGCCATATGTTGGCGAGTCGATCTTGTTTGGTTTCATGATCATTCAACTGGCAAGTGTTTTCTGGCTTGCGGTATTTTTCAGTTGGTTCGCCAAGCGTAAATCTCGCGGATAAGCGAAAACCCCGACCATTG
>CANGGK010000023.1 GCA_947453475.1 Microbacteriaceae bacterium | reverse complement strand
TCGCTCAACCTATTCACCCTTAGCGCATTGACCATCGCAATCGGTCGAGTGGTAGACGACTCGATTGTGGTCATTGAAAACATCAACCGTCACCTGTCTTATGGGGAACCAAAGCGCAAGGCAATCCTGCGCGCAGTTCGTGAGGTCTCTGGAGCCATCACAGCTGCCACAATCACCACTATTGCGGTATTCCTGCCGATTGCCCTCGTTGGCGGCATCGTTGGCGAGCTATTCCGCCCATTCGCCTTCACGTTTGCCATTGCCCTCGCGGCTTCGCTCTTTGTGTCGTTGACCATTGTGCCGGTCTTGGCTTACTGGTTCCTCAAGTCGCCGGCGGCTGTTGCCCACAAGGATGATTCAGCCGCGGTTGCCCACGCATCCAAGGTTCGTGACGAAGAAGAAGCCAAGGAGCGCAAGAGCATCTTGCAGCGCGGCTACATTCCGATTCTGACCTGGACCCAAAAGCGACCGGTCGTAACTCTGGTCTCAGCATTCGCCATCTTGATGATGACCTTCGCTCTGGTGCCACAGTTGAAGACCGACTTTATTGGTTCTTCAGGATCCAACAGTTTTGTTCTGAACCAAGAATTGCCAGCGGGTCAGACACTTGAGCAGCAAGACAAGGCCGCTGCCAAGGTCGAGGCTATTCTTCTAGCCCACCCAGAGGTAGACGTGGTTCAGACCACCATCGGTTCATCTGGTGACGGTCGCGTTGCATTCGGCGCTGCTGCCGGCGGCACCTCAATTCAAGTGACCACCAAGGAAGACGTCGATCAGGCGGCCCTAAAGAAATCACTCGAGAAGGCCTTTGCGGCTGATTCAACCTTGGGAACCGTAAAGTTCAGCTCAGGTGGTGGCCCAGGCTTTGGCTCGTCAAGCACCATCGACGTAAAGGTGAACGCACCTACCGACAGCAAGTTGAACTTGGCTATCGCAGCCGTTCAGAAGGCTATGAAGGGCACCAAGGATGTCTCTGAGATCACCAACTCGCTCGCCGAGAAACAGCGCACTCTGAAGGTAACCGTCGACCGTAAGGCCGCAGCTAAGAAGGGCTTGACCGAAATCACCGTCGGTGGTCTTGTTGCCGCTGCGATGAAGCCTTCGAGCATCGGCAAGGTCAACATTGACACTGTTGAAACCTCGATCTACGTAGTCAAGACCGACATTCCTGACACCGTAGCCAAGGTTCGCAACATTCAGATTCCAACCGCTACCGGACTTACCAAATTGTCTTCAATCGCAAAGATCGAGGAAGTTCTGGTTCCAGTTGCGATCAAGAGTGAAAAGGGAGACCGCACGGCTAACGTTTCGCTCACGCCTACCGGCAAGAACCTGGGAGCAATCTCTGCAGACGTAACCAAGCGTCTTGCCACCGTTCAGCTTCCAACCGGAACCACTGCCAGCATTGGCGGCGTTAGCGCATCACAGGCCGACTCATTCGGTCAGCTTGGTCTTGCTCTATTGGCCGCGATTGCGATTGTGTTCATCGTCATGGTGGCAACCTTCGCCAGCATCATTCAGCCACTTATCCTATTGATCTCGATTCCATTCGCGGCAACTGGTGCACTTGTGATGTTGCTGGTCACTGACACGGCGCTGGGCGTTCCTGCGCTAATCGGTATGTTGCTGCTCGTGGGCATCGTGGTAACTAACGCGATTGTTCTAATCGACCTGATTAACCAGTACCGCAAGGACGGTAGGCCTACTCAAGAAGCGATCATGGATGGAGCACGCCAACGCCTTCGCCCAATCTTGATGACCGCGCTGGCAACCATCTTCGCCTTGACTCCGATGGCACTCGGTGTAACCGGTGGCGGCGGATTCATCTCTCAGCCACTGGCCATTGTTGTCATCGGCGGTCTGTTCTCATCAACCATCCTGACCTTGGTGATCGTTCCAGTGCTCTACTGGTTGGTCGAGGGTCGCAAGGAGCGCAAGGCAGCTAAATCTGGCAAGCGCACCAAGCGTTCATGGAAGGCGATTCGCTCAGCTAAGCAAGGCTAGGCAAAAGCTTTAGAATTGGGAGGTCTCCGGCAATGTCGGAGGCCTCCCCTATTTTTGGAATGTGATTGAAATTTCTGACAACCTAGTTTGGATCGACTGCGAGATGACCGGGTTAAACCCCGAGACCGATTGCCTAGTTGAAGTTGCAGTAGTTATCACTAACTCTGAACTCGAGATTCTTGACGAAGGCCTGAACATCGTCATCAAGCCGCGACCAGACTCCTGGGCGAACATGAATGACTTCGTGCGTAACATGCACACCGAATCTGGTTTGATCAACGATGTCGAAGACGGGCTCGAACTAGCCGACGCCGAGGCGCTAATCCTTGACTATGTAAAACGCTTCGTGCCTGAGGCCCGCCAAGCTCCCCTAGCCGGAAACACCATCGGAACCGACCGCATGTTCTTGAACCGCTATATGCCGGCGCTCGACCAGCACCTGCACTACCGAAACATCGATGTGTCATCGATTAAAGAGTTAACTCGTCGCTGGTATCCACGCGCATATTTCCAACTTCCTAAGAAAGAAGGCGGGCACCGAGCACTAGCCGACATCCTTGAGTCGATTACAGAGCTTCGCTACTATCGCAACACCGTCTTGGTTCCGCTACCAGGGCCAACTTCCGATCAAGCCAAGCAGGCTGCTGCAAATCTAAAGTCTTCCGAGTCCATCTAATCTGATAGACTTTTCCGGTTGTTGCGCTTCGGCGAAACAGTCATGGTGGGTATAGCTCAGCTGGTAGAGCACCTGGTTGTGGTCCAGGGGGTCGCGGGTTCAAGCCCCGTTACTCACCCCATGTATAAAAAAATCCCCGGTCATTTCGACCGGGGATTTTTTTGACTTATTTTTAGGCGTTTGCCTTCTGAATCAGAAGCTCGCGCACACGGCCTGCGTCTGCCGAGCCCTTCATGGCCTGCATAACAGCACCGATAACGGCACCAGCAGCCTGCATGCGGCCCTCGCGGATGGCGTCTAGAACATCAGGCTGCTTGGCCAATGCGGCGTCGATGGCGGCGATTAGAGCGCCATCATCCGAGACAACCTCAAGGCCGCGCGCCGCAACGATCTCAGCAGGTGAACCTTCGCCGGCTAGCACGTAGGTCAGAACTTCACGAGCCAAACGGTCGTTCAACTTGCCGGCATCGACCAGCTGAGCAAGTTCGGCAACGTGTGCGCCTGAAATCTCAAGCTCGGTTACGTCCATGTTCTCGCTGTTGGCAATGCGGGCGAGCTCGCCCGTCCACCACTTGCGTGCAGCCTGTGGCTTGGCGCCGGCCTTGACGGTCTCTTCAATCTGGTCGAGAAGATCGGCGTTGACAACATCGCGGAACTCTAGATCAGCGAAACCCCACTCAGCTTGAACGCGCTTGCGACGGTCTGCTGGCTTTTCAGGCAACTTTGCGCGAAGAGACTCGATGAGCTCCTTTGAAGGCTGAACCGGAACTAGGTCTGGCTCTGGGAAGTAGCGATAGTCGTCGGCATCTGACTTCGGACGTCCGGCGCTGGTCGCACCCTTGTCTTCGTGCCAGTGGCGAGTCTCTTGAATGATCGCGGTGCCCTTGGCGAGCAGCGCAGCCTGGCGTTGGATTTCATAGCGAACCGCACGTTCGATTGAGCGTAGCGAGTTCACGTTCTTGGTCTCGGTGCGAGTTCCAAGCTTCTCTTGGCCGTGTGGGCGAAGTGAAACGTTGGCGTCGCAGCGAACGTTGCCGCGCTCCATCTTGGCGTCAGAAACGCCTAGGCCCTTAACAATCTCGCGAACCGAACGAACGTAGGCTGCAGCAAGCTCAGGCGCCTCTGCACCAGCACCGTAGACCGGCTTAGTAACAATCTCAACAAGTGGAACACCGGCACGGTTGTAGTCGACTAGCGAGTACTCGGCACCTTGGATGCGGCCGGTAGAACCACCGATGTGGGTTAGCTTTCCGGCGTCTTCTTCCATGTGTGCGCGCTCGATCTGCACGGTGTGAACCGAACCCGAAGGTAGTTCGACGGTCAATTCACCCTCGAAGGCGATTGGTTCGTCATACTGCGAGGTCTGGAAGTTCTTGGCTAGGTCTGGGTAGAAATAGTTCTTGCGGGCAAAACGGCCGTTTGGCGCGATTTCACATCCGAGAGCTAGACCAATCGAGATGCTCGACTCAACCGCGGTGCGGTTGACTGCCGGCAGTGCGCCAGGAAGCGCGATACAAATCGGGCAGACGTTGGTGTTCGGCTCGTCGCCAAACTCATTGCGGCAACCACAGAACATCTTGGTCTTGGTGTTCAACTCAACGTGAACCTCTAGACCGATGACGACCTCGAACATCTCGAGAGCCTTCTCATAGTTCATCAATTCATCTTTAGCCATTAGCTGCGAACCTCCAACTCAGGTGCAAAGTCAATCATTCGCTTACCCCAGATGTCTTCGTGCATCTTCTCAAGCGCAGCACCAACCTGGTAGAGGCGCGCGTCTGCTCGAGCCGGCGCAAGCAGCTGAATTCCGGTCGGAAGACCATCTTCGTCTGCAAGACCGTTTGGAATCGACATACCCGGGATGCCGGCAAGGTTAGCCGGAATGGTTGCAATGTCGTTTAGGTACATGGCCAACGGGTCTTCCAACTTCTCGCCAATCTTGAAGGCTGTGGTTGGAGCGGTTGGTGAGATCAGAACGTCAGCCTTCTCGAACGCAGCCGCGAAATCGCGCTGAATCAATGTGCGAACCTTTAGAGCCGCGCCGTAGAAGTGCTCGTATGAGCCGCTAGACAAAGCGTAGGTACCAAGGATGATGCGTCGCTTCACCTCTGGGCCAAAGCCGGCCTCACGAGTGGCTGCCATTACACGTTCGATAGTCGGGTTACCTTCTGGGGCAACGCGAAGACCAAAGCGAACAGAGTCGAACTTGGCAAGGTTTGAAGATGCCTCAGCCGGCAGAATCAGGTAGTAAGCGGCAATTGCGTATTCGAAGTTCGGGCATGAAACTTCAACAATTTCGGCGCCAGCCTGTTGAAGCAAGTTGATGCTCTCTTTGAAGCGGTTCATTACGCCAGGCTGGAAGCCCTCGCCCATGAGTTCCTTGATAACACCGATTCGCATGCCCTTTACATCGAGCTTGCGAGCTGCATCTGCCATTGAGCCCAATGACTCAGGTAGAGAGGTGCTGTCGTGCGGGTCGTGGCCAGCGATTAGGTCTTGAATCAAAGCCGAGTCAAGCACGTTGCGCGAAACCGGGCCGACCTGGTCAAGCGAACTTGCCAGAGCGATTAGTCCGTAGCGTGAAACGGCACCATAAGTTGGTTTGTTTCCCACGGTTCCGGTTACAGATGCCGGAAAGCGGATTGACCCACCGGTGTCTGAACCGATTGCCACCGGAGCCTGGAAAGAGGCAACTACAGAGCTTGAGCCACCGCCAGAACCACCAGGGATGCGGGTTAGGTCCCAAGGGTTACGGCTTGGTCCGAAGGCAGAGAACTCAGTTGATGAACCCATGGCAAATTCATCCAAGTTGGTCTTACCAAGAATCGGTAGGCCGGCAGCGCGAATCTTCTTGACCACGGTTGAGTCGTAAGGCGGAATCCAGCCTTCAAGAATCTTCGAGCCCGATGTGGTTGGCGCGTCAGTCGTGGTCAGGTTGTCTTTGACTGCAATTGGCAAACCGGCAAGCTCATGAAGCTGCTCCCCTGCGGCGCGGCGACGGTCGATGTCGGCAGCTGCAGCAAGTGCAGTCTCTGGGTTCTGGTAGAGGTATGAGTGCACATCCTGGTCAACAGCGGCACTGCGGTCTAGGTGAGCCTTGGTCAGCTCGACAGATGAAACCTGGCCAGACTTTAGAAGCTCTACGAGTTCACTGGCATTCTTGCGAATAAGTTCAGACACGGTCTACTCCTCATCCAAAATCGCGGCGACGCGGAAGCGGCCTTCGCCACTGTCTGGAGCACCGGAAAGCGCCTGCTCTTGGGTGAGAGACGGTTCAACGATGTCTTCACGGAAGACGTTCGCCATAGGAATTGGGTGGCTGGTAGCAGGAACGTCGACGCCGGCAAGAGCCTCGTTGACCTTTGCGACAGAGTCAACAATCAGCGACAGCTGCTCGGTAAAACGTTCGACCTCTTCGTCGGTCACGAGGATGCGGCTAAGGCCGGCCAAGTGTCGCACTAGGTCAGGGGTGATTTCAGACATGAATCTCTCTCAAAAGCGGGAGTTGTATAACTAAGAGTTTAGTCGGCGCTTAAATTCTTCTTCGTCGATAACCTCGATGCCAAGCTCTTCTGCTTTGGCAAGCTTTGAACCGGCATTCTCGCCAGCAACCACGAATGCTGTCTTCTTCGAAACCGATGACGCAGCCTTGCCGCCATTGCTGATGATTGCCTCTTCGATTTGCTCACGAGTGAACTGTTTCAGCGAGCCGGTGGCAACGATGCTGAGACCAGCAAACATGCCGCCAACTTCCCCACCGGAGCCGGGTCCTTGATGGCCAGGAGTCTCTAGCTGAACCCCCGCTGCGCGCCAACGTTCAATGATCTCGAGGTGCCAGTCAACGGTTATCCACTCACGCAGTGATTGGGCCAGGATGACGCCAACGCCATCAACTTGAGAAAGTTCGGTTTCGGATGCAGCAAATATGCGATCGAGTGAACCAAAATGAGCGGCAAGCGACCGGGCCGCAACCGGGCCAACGTGACGAATTGAAAGGGCCACCAGAATGCGCCAGAGCGGCTTGGTCTTGGCTTCGTCGAGGTTGCGAAGCAGTTTTAGCGCCACTTCGGCTGGAGTGCCGTCTTTTTTGCGGAAGAAATCGACTACTTTCGGTTCACCGCTGGCGTCGAGCTTTGGCAGGCCGGAATCAGGGTCGAGGACCTGCGACTGAATCGGCAGTAGGTCTTCGAGAGTGAGATCAAACAGGTCTGCCTCAGACTTGAGAGGGGCAGCCTGGGGTGCCAGAGGCTGAGTTAGCGCGACAGCGGCGACATAGCCGAGTGCCTCGATGTCGAGCACGCCTCGAGAACCAAGGTAGGCGACTCGCTCGCGTAACTGAGCAGGGCAACTCTTGGCGTTCTGGCAGCGCAGATCGATGTCACCCTCGCTTGAAGGGGCTAGTGCTGCACCGCAAGATGGGCAGTTGCTCGGCATGACGAACGCGCGTTCAGAACCGTCTCGAAGCTCGATGACTGGGCCGAGAATCTCTGGGATGACGTCGCCCGCCTTGCGCAGAACGATGGTGTCACCAATCAACACGCCTTTGGCCTTGACCACATCCTGGTTATGAAGGGTCGCGAACTCAACAACAGAGCCAGCCACTTTGATCGGTTCGACGACTGCGTATGGAGTTGCACGCCCGGTTCGGCCGATGCCAATGCGAATGTCTACCAACTTGGTATTGACCTGTTCGGGAGCGTACTTATAGGCGATTGCCCAACGTGGTGCGCGACTGGTGAAACCTAGCTCAGCCTGCTCGGCAAGAGAGTCGACCTTGACCACGACACCGTCGATCTCATGTTCAAGGTTGTGGCGGTTCTTTTCGAAACCATCGATGTACTCGAGAACCTCGTCGGCGGTATTCACCACGGCGAAACGTGCAGATGTCGGTAGCCCCCAGCTAGCCAGCAACGAATACATGCCAGATTGGGTAGTGATTGGCTGGCCCGCCGCGGATGGGTTTGACCACGCGCCGATTCCGTGCACCAACATGCGAAGCGGTCGACTTGCGGTTACCTTTGGGTCTTTTTGACGAAGCGAACCACTGGCCGAGTTTCTCGGGTTGGCAAACGGCGCCTTACCCTCGGCAATCAGACCCTCGTTGAGCTTGCCAAAGTCTTCGACGCCGAAGAAGATTTCTCCGCGAATTTCAACTACTGATGGGTGATCCTCCCCGGTCAGGCGACGAGGAATCGACTTAATGGTCAGAACGTTCTGGGTGACGTCTTCACCCACGACACCGTCACCGCGGGTAGCCGCCGAGACTAGGTTGCCATTTTCATAGCGCAAATTTATGGCAAGTCCGTCAATTTTGAGCTCGCACAAGAATGGGCCGGCACTTGTTTTAGTCAGCCAAGCTCGCATCTCATCATGACTAAAAACGTTGTCTAGGCTCATCATGCGATCTAGATGCTCAACCGGAGCAAATGCTTGGTTGGCCGAGCCACCAACCGTTTGTGAAGGGCTATCGCCAGTTATCAATTCGGGGTGTTGAGCTTCGAGCAGCTCAAGTTCGTGCATCAGGGCATCGTATTCAGCATCTGCAATTAGAACGGTGTTGCCCTCGTAATAGGCGCGACGGTGCTTGTTGATTTCGTCGACTAGTTCTTGAATGCGGTTAGCCGCGGCCTGCTGGAGCAAATCCATTAGGCACCAACCAAACTGTCTCCGGTCGGGTGTTCGGTGGCAAATTCCTCGTCAACCGAGACTGCGCTCACAGTTCGATTAATGGTGGTTTGACCTAGAACGCGCGTTCCGAGGTAGAGCACCGCGGTTTGACCTGGTGCGACACCGAGCAATGGTTCCTTTACGCGAATGACCATTTCACCATTGAGAATCGCGAAGTCGGCCGGAATGGCATCGCCATGAGCACGAACCTGCACCAAAACGTCTGTCCAGTCATCCGTGTTTTTTGGTGGTTGACCGCACCAAGTGAAACGAGTGCCGGCCATCTCTGATATTGCTAGAGCAGCCAGTGGACCAACAACCACCGTGTTTGTTTTTGGGCGAATTTCAAGAACGTAACGTGGGCGACCATCGGCAGCAGGCCGGCCAATTGCTAACCCCTTGCGCTGGCCGACAGTAAAACCGTGCGAACCCTCGTGTGAGCCGAGAACCTTGCCGGAGCGGTCGACGATTTCACCGGTTTGGTTACCGAGCTTGTCGGCGATCCAGTCTTGCGTGTCACCTTCAGGGATGAAGCAGATGTCATAGCTGTCTGGCTTGTTAGCCACCGAGAGGCCGCGAGCCTCTGCTTCGGCACGAATCAAATCTTTCGAGGCAGATGCACCAAGGGGAAACATCGAATGCTTGAGCTGCTCTTCGTTGAGCACTCCGAGCACATATGACTGGTCCTTGGCCAACGCATTTGATCGGTGAAGCTCTAGGTTTCCGTCTTCGTCGGTTAGCAAGGTCGCATAGTGACCGGTGCACACGGCATCAAAACCTAGCGCCAGAGCTTTTTCTAGCAAAGCGGCAAACTTTATTCGTTCATTGCAGCGCATGCACGGGTTTGGCGTGCGGCCAGCCTCGTATTCGGCGATGAATTCGTCGACAACTTCTTCTTTGAAGCGCTCCGAGAAATCCCACACGTAATAAGGAATGCCTAGAACGCTAGCGGCACGTTGCGCATCCATGGAATCTTCGATGGTGCAGCAGCCGCGTGAACCCGTGCGAAGCGTGCCCGGCATGCGAGATAACGCGAGGTGAACGCCAACTACTTCATGGCCTGCTTCGACGGCGCGGGCAGCGGCAACAGCAGAGTCAACTCCGCCCGACATGGCCGCTAAAACCTTCATGCCTCAAGTCTACTTTGAGGGTAGGCCAGCCTTCTTAGCCGCGGCATAAACGGCGGGAAAAGCCTCCAAGAAAAGCTTTACTTCATCGGCCGTTGTCGTGTAACCGAGGGTGATTCGAAGTGCGCCGGTTGCTTCATCCTCGGTTCTACCCATCGCCAACAAGACATGTGAAGGTCGATTTACACCTGCGGTGCAGGCAGACCCAGCAGATACCGAGATGCCCGCCGCATCAAGGAGAAAAATCATAGAATCTGCGCTGCATCCCGCAAAAGTGAAGTGCGCTGTACCAGCTAGGCCCGCCGCCTCTCCCCTGCTGAAGATGGCATCCGGAGAAATTTTGAGCACTCCATCCACGAGTTGTTCGCGAAGCAGATTCAATCTGGCGGTTTCGCTGGCAAGTTCACGAATGGCAAGATCGGCTGCTAAGGCGAACGCATGCGCACCGGCGGCATCCATGGTTCCTGAGCGCATGGAACGCTCCTGCCCTCCACCATGAACCAAAGAAGTCAGTTTTACTGAGCGCCCCACGACTAGAGCACCAGAACCAACCGGGCCACCCACCTTGTGCGCACTGATCGACATGGCGGCTAGCCCGCTTCGAGCAAAATCTACCGGGGTGTGCCCAAAGGCAGCCACCGCATCAGAGTGAACCGGAATTCCCTGCCTTTTGGCCAACTCGGTTATTCGACCGATGTCGGCGATCACACCTGTCTCGTTATTGGCCCACATTAGAGATATGAGAGCGACTTCTGAGCCACGTTTTGCGAGAAAGTCGTCGAGCCAGTCAAGGTCAAATTCACCTTGGCTATTCACCGGTATGAGGGCTAACTCGGCTCCTTGGTGATCAACCAGCCAATAAACCGGGTCAAGAACACCGTGATGCTCGGTGCCGGCGGTGATGATTACCTTGCGACTCGGCTCTTCGGCATTTCGCTGCCAAAATAAACCCTTGATTGCTAGGTTGTCGCTCTCTGTGCCACCCGAAGTGAAAATGATTTCACTTCGATTAGCGCCGACGCTTGCCGCAAGCGAATCGCGTGCAGCTTCAAGGGAATTTCGAGCATCCTGGCCAAATTTGTGCACCGACGATGGGTTTCCCACGACTTGCAGAGCCCTTGTGTATGCGTCAAGAACGTCAGGCCTGATTGGCGTCGTCGCAGCGTGGTCTAGATAAACGGTCACAACCCAAGCGTATTTGGTCTGGTCCAGTTAATCCGCCTGAAATCTTTCAGCGAGTAGGCTTTCACCTATGTCTGATGAGTTGCCTGCCCCGGGGGAAATGGGAGTCACCGTTGTAGACGGTGTCGGAACCATTCGGGTTTACTCAGAAAACGCCTCGAGCATTCAGCTGGTGATTTTCGAACCGGATGAAGTTACCCGGGTGCGTCGAACCATTGAACTAGAACGCGATGAAGGTTCTATCTGGGCAGCTACCAGCCACCATCTGCGCCCAGGAATCAAATACGCGCTGCGCGCGGATGGCCCAAAGGCGCCTCGCAACTCTTTCAATAACCAACTTTTTCTCATTGACCCATATGCTCGTGGTGTGGTTCGCCAGAATGCTCGCGAGTACCACTGCGTCGTAATCGATGACGCTTTTAACTGGGATGGCGTGCAGAAACCAAACATCCCACTCGATGAACTCATCATTTATGAAGCGCACGCCCGAGGTCTAACGCGTGGCAACCCGAATCTTCCTGACGAGTTGCGAGGCACCTATGCCGCTTTGGGCCACCCAACCACGATCGAACATCTGAAAAAAATCGGCGTAAATGCCGTAGAGCTTTTGCCGATTCACATGTTTATTTCAGAGCCTCGTTTGATGAGCATGGGGCTCATCAACTACTGGGGCTACAACACCATCAATTTCTTCAGCCCACACCCACGATATGCGAGCGCCAAAGCCTGGAACGCTGGCCCTCAAGCAATAATCGATGAACTCAAGACCGCGATTCGAGAACTTCACCGAAATGGCATCGAAGTCATCTTGGACGTGGTCTACAACCACACAGCCGAGGGCGGCGGTGGCGGCCTCACCTACTCTTACCGAGGGCTAGACAGCTCGAGTTACTATCGCATGGACGATAACGGCCACTTTCACGACACCACGGGTTGCGGTAATTCGCTGAACTTTGGAAACCCTCACGTAGTGCACATGGTGCTCGAGAGCCTTCGCTACTGGACAACCGAAATGCAGATCGACGGTTATCGTTTCGACTTAGCCGCAACTCTGGCTCGAAATGAAATCAACCACTTCGACCCGAACCATCCTCTGCTTCGCGCAATCGTCGAAGATCCGATTTTCAAAGACTCGAAAATGATCATGGAACCCTGGGATGTTGGCCTAGGTGGTTGGCAAACCGGAAACTTTCCAGACCGTTTCAGCGAATGGAACGACCGCTACCGCGATGACATTCGTAGATTCTGGCTCTCAGACGTAGCAGCAGCTAGAAACGGTGGCAAGCACTGGAATGGCGTTGCCGATTTAGCAACCCGATTGTCAGGCTCACGAGACATAGTCGACGGCCCTAGCGGCCCACTTGGCAGCGTGAACTTCATTACGGCTCACGATGGCTTCTGCTTGAAAGACCTAGTTAGTTACGACGTGAAGCACAACCAAATGAACGGTGAAAGTAACCGCGACGGCACAAACGGTAACCACTCGTTTAACCATGGTTTCGAGGGTTCTGGTTCAATTCCAGAGATTGCCGCGCTTCGCCGCAAGGCGGCTAGAAACCTCATGGCTACCCTGCTTTTCTCATCGGGCATTCCAATGGTCACAGCTGGCGACGAGCGCTTGAAAACGCAAAACGGTAACAACAACGCTTACTGCCAAGACACAGTGATGAGTTGGGTCAATTGGGACCTGTCTCGTCACCAGAGCGACTTCGAAGAAACGTTTGGCTACCTAACCAAACTTCGTAACGAGAACCCGGCTTTGCGACCAAAGGCGTTTGGTGATTTCAACGAGGCTAGTCAAGAACACGACATGGTGCGCTGGTTCAATGCTCAGGGCCATATCATGTCTGAAGAAAACTGGCACGATTCCGAATGCCGCACCATTCAGAGATACACCGAGCACCTTGACGATGCGGGCAACCGCTCTGGAATGTTGCTTCTAATTCACGGCGCTGAACGCGTGCAGGAAGTTACTCTTCCGGCGCCAGACGGCGTGAATGGCTTCGAAAACCTTTGGAACAGCGCCTTTGACGTTCCAACTGAGGAATTTGGCACTTGGCTGCCCGACCAGACGCTGCTAGTTTCAGGCACATCCATGCAGTTATTTCGGTGCCAGTTTTGAATCATGCGGCCAGCGATTACCTAACATCTAGGTAAAGCATTTATGAAAGCGCTTATATGTCCATTGTTTCTTCACTAAGTTATGGAGTGTGAGCAAAATCAGCGGAATCAGTTATCTCCACGAAAACCCAATTGGTCGTTTGCCAATTCTGGCAGTCAAGCCTTCTGTTGAAGCAGGTCGTTGGCCGGCCAAGGCATTCAAAGGCGAAGTAATACCGTTCAGCGCCAATGTTTTTCGTGAGGGTCACGATGCCCTAGGTGTAGAACTCCTACTAACCAGCCCAGCGGGTAAACAATCGGCTTATCGACTAACCGCCGGCGCGCTAGGAAGTGACCTTTGGCATACCAAGGTTCAACTCGATGAGGTTGGTGGCTGGAAGTTTCAGATTCGGGCTTTTGCCGACGATTACGAGACCTGGCACCACAGTGCAAGCGTAAAGATTGCAGTTGGCGTAGACGAAGAGCTCATGATGCTCGAAGGTATCGCGCTGTTCACACGTGCAGCGGCCGAGAAAAGCCGCACTGCTGCGAATGCAAAGCTACTGGTGGCTCTCGCCGAAAGACTGAGCGACGTTTCACGACCGGCGAAAGACCGTTTGGCTGAAGCCGAAACCGCTGCAATCCAAAAAGCAGTTGCCGCCCAACCGATTCGCTCGCTGGTAACGCTTAGCGCTGAGTATGTGATCAACTGCGAACGAGAGCTAGCCGGTGCCGGCGCTTGGTATGAATTTTTCCCGCGTTCTGAGGGTGCACAGTTCGATGCGAAAACCAAGATCTGGACCTCTGGAAACTTCAAGACCGCTGCAAAGCGGCTTGACGCGGTTGCGTCGATGGGCTTCAACATCCTTTACATGCCGCCAATCCACCCGATTGGCGTTGCCTATCGCAAAGGCCCAAATAACACCCTCAGTGCTGGCCCGCAGGACCCCGGTTCACCTTGGGCCATTGGCTCTGAGGCTGGTGGGCACGATGCGATTCACCCAGACCTCGGCACAGAGAAAGACTTTGGGGCGTTCGTAAAGAAGGCCAACGACCTCGGTCTTGAAATTGCCCTCGACCTTGCCCTTCAGGCTTCACCAGATCACCCATGGGTCAAGACCAACCCTGAGTGGTTCACCACCCGCGCCGATGGCACGATTGCTTATGCTGAGAATCCGCCTAAGAAATACCAAGACATCTATCCGATCAACTTCGATAACGACCCTGAAGGCATTCACTTTGAGGTGCTGAGGGTAGTCAAGCTGTGGATTTCGCGCGGAGTTAAGATTTTTCGCGTAGATAACCCGCACACCAAGCCCGTTGCATTCTGGGAATGGCTATTGGGCGAGATTAACCGCGAGTTCCCCGAGGTAATCTTCTTGGCCGAGGCGTTCACTCGCCCGTCAATGATGCACGCCTTGGGCAAGGTTGGCTTCCAGCAGTCTTACACCTACTTCACCTGGCGCAATACTAAGCAAGAGCTCGAGAGCTACCTAACCGAATTGGTTCACGAGAGCGCTGATTTCTTCAGACCAAACTTCTGGGTGTCTACCCCAGACATCCTCACAGAATACCTACAGTTCGGTGGTCCGGCGGCGCACAAAATCCGTGCGGTTTTGGCTTCTATGTGCACTCCGAGCTGGGGCATGTATGCGGGCTACGAACTTTGTGAATCGGTTGCGCGACCGGGTGCTGAAGAGCACATCGACAGTGAAAAATTCGAATATCGTCCACGCGACTGGGATGCGGCAAAAAAGGGCGGTCGTAGCATCGCCGAGTTCATCACCAAGCTGAATGAGATTCGTGCAGCTCACCCAGCCGTTCGCCAGCTTCGAAACCTAGAACTGCAGCACACAGATGACTCGGCGATTCTGGCGTTCTCAAAGCACCTAGCTGCAGAGCACACCGAAACTGGCAAAGCCGACACCATCCTTGTGGTTGTCAATGTCGACCCGCATGCGGTTCGTGAGACCATGGTGCGACTTGACCTAGAAAAGCTCGGCCTGCCATACGGTGCAAAGTTTGAGGTCAAAGACTTGCTCAGCGGTGAAACATACGAGTGGTCGAGCGACAACTATGTTCGACTCGATTCATTCACCCAACCGGCACACATTTTTCAAATCGGCAAGGTTATCTAAGGAGCAAATAATGGCAATAGGTAAAAAGGCCGTTGAGGTGCTTCCTGAAATCTCAAGCGATTTGCTCTGGTCGGTTAGCAGTGGCTCTCACCACGAACCGCACTCACTGTTAGGTGCGCACCCGGCGGGCAAGGGTTGGGTAATCCGCACCCTTCGACCGATGGCCAAGACCGTCATTGCCGAAGTTGGCAGCGACAGCATTCCACTAAGCCATCTAGAAAATGGTCTGTGGCAAGGTTTCGTGACTTCTAAGAAGGTGCCCGACTACCGCATTGTTACCGTCTACCAGGATGGTTCGGAATGGCGCGCGGATGACCCATACCGCCACCTCCCGACGGTTGGCGAGCTAGATCTACACCTAATCAGCGAAGGCCGCCACGAAGACCTCTGGAATGCACTTGGCTCTCATATTCACGCCATCAAGGGCGAAATGGGAATCAGCCAAGGAACTCGCTTTGCAGTCTGGGCGCCAAACGCACAAGCAGTGCGCGTGGTTGGCGACTTCAATAGTTGGAATGGCGTCCCACATTCGATGCGCGTGATGGGGTCATCCGGGGTCTGGGAACTCTTCATCCCCGGCATCGGCGACGGCACCAAATACAAGTACGAAATTCTGACTCGCGGCGGTAACTGGATTACCAAGATTGACCCGCTTGCTCAACACACCGAGATTCCGCCTTCGACCGCATCAATCGTTACCAGCAGCTCACACAAGTGGGCCGACAAAACCTGGATTGATGCACGCACCAAGCGCGATGCCCTGAAGTCTCCGATGTCAATTTACGAGCTTCACGCCGGCTCATGGCGTCAGGGGCTCGACTATCGATCGATGGCAGACGAGCTAATCCCTTACGTTCTCGAACTTGGGTTCACACACGTCGAGTTCATGCCGCTTGCCGAGCACCCTTATGCGCCATCTTGGGGATATCAGGTCACTGGTTATTACGCGCCGACTTCTAGATTCGGCTCGCCTGACGACCTCAAATACCTAATCGATCGCCTGCACCAGGCCGGCATCGGCGTCATCCTTGACTGGGTTCCAGCTCACTTCCCCAAGGATGAATGGGCGCTGGCAAAATTCGATGGTCAACCACTTTATGAACATGCAGACCCGCGCCGCGGTGAGCACCCAGACTGGGGAACTCTCATTTTCGACTTCGGTCGCAACGAGGTGAAGAACTTCTTAGTTGCCAACGCGCTCTATTGGCTAGAAGAGTTTCACATCGACGGCCTTCGAGTTGACGCCGTGGCTTCGATGCTCTACCTGGATTACTCACGCGAAGGCAACGACTGGCTGCCAAACCAGTTCGGTGGGCGCGAGAACCTCGACGCAATTGCGTTCATGCAAGAAGTCAACGCGACTGCCTACCGTCGCAACCCGGGCATCATGATGATTGCCGAAGAATCAACCAGTTGGGGCGGCGTTAGCTCGCCAACCGATGGTGGTGGCCTGGGCTACGGTTTCAAGTGGAACATGGGCTGGATGAATGACACTCTCGAATACATCCAGAAAGACCCTGCTTACCGCAAGTACCACCACGGAGAGCTGACCTTCTCGATGCTCTACGCATATGACGAAAAGTTTGTCTTACCGATTAGCCACGACGAAGTTGTGCACGGTAAGGGATCTCTTCTAGCCAAGATGCCGGGCGATCGATGGCAACAACTTGCCAACGTGCGCGCCTATTTGGCCTTCATGTGGGCGCATCCTGGCAAGCAACTACTGTTTATGGGCTCCGAATTTGGTCAGCAATCTGAGTGGAACCAAGAACGTGGGTTGGAGTGGTGGATTCTCGACCAACCAAGCCACCGTGGATTGCAGACGCTCGTTGGCGCACTAAACAAGATTTATGTTGACAACCCGGCAATGTGGCAGCTCGACCACCACCACTCCGGTTTCACTTGGATTGACGGCGGCAATGCCGACCAAAACCTTCTAACCTTCATTCGCTGGGATGATGCCGGTAACCCGATTGCCGTAGTTATCAACTTTGCTGGGCATCCGTATCACGATTTCAAACTAGGGTTACCTCGAAACGGTGCCTGGGATGAGATTTTGAACACCGATGCCGAGACCTACGGCGGCTCTGGGGTTGGTAATTTCGGTCGCATCGAAGCAAACGGAGACGGCAGCCACGGCCAGCCTTATTCGGCGAGCATTTCGATTCCGCCGCTTGGTGCGGTTTGGTTCAAGCCGGCAAGCTAGTAAAGCAGAGCAGCGAGTTGACGTCTGGCGTCTGCCATTTCAGGTAACTCTGGAGGGCAAATCACAAACAGCTCGAGCAGGTGCTTGCGTAATACTTCACGCTCGTCACCAAAAACGGTTGCAAACCTAGTCAAAATGGTAGAAAACGCCTGAGCTGGATGGCCCACGGCCATGCAAGCATCGGCCTTTAGCAACACTTCAGCCGAGGTTTCTGGAGCCGAACCCAGAACCTTTTCAAAATCGATTCCATCGGTGCGAATTAGAAGTTTTACCTGCGCCAAGCCGACAACTGCCAAGTTGTCACCCGGGTTTTCATTTAGCGCGGCTTCATACTCGGCGATAGCCTGCGGGTAGTCGCCCGCATCGATCGCGTCATATGCGGCCTGGTGGCGTGGCGGCATAGCTGGCGGTAAATCCTGGCCACTCGGCTCTTCGACGGTGATGACACCACTCATGCCATTTTCGGCGGCGATTTCAAGAACCCGTTCAAAGACAACCTGGATGTTCGCCTCGGGCTGGTCTCCATCAAAAAGTGGAACTGGCTGGCCGCGCAAGAGAGCGAGAACGGTTGGAGCAGAACCGACTTTGAAAGCTTTGGCTACGTTTACATTTGAGTCGAGGTCGATTTGCATGAGCAATACCCGACCCGCAAATTGGTTGGTGAGTTTTACCAGCTTTGGAGTTAACGCCTTACTCTGTTCACTCCACCCTGCGTAGAACTCGATAATCACAGGTAGCTGGTTAGAAACCTCAATAAAGTTTCGGAGGTTGGTTTCATTTCCCTGCGCTACCAGAGATGGAAGTTTCAATAGATCGGCAGGGGCAGAGGCTGCTCCGTTCTGCTGAACCGGCGCAGAACTTCCAAGAGCAGGCTCCGGCTTGCGCAATGACGAAAGATCAACGGCACCGGCCAAACTAGCTCGAGACATGAAATCAGACACTACAAACTCCTAACGCTGATGAGACCCTGGGTCACACCAATGAGGCGAATCTTTGACCCCTCCGACAGGGCCGGGACGAAGAAAAGCAGCATGTTTCCATAGATTGACCGCACGCCCTTGGTTGAACCGTTGCCACCAAGGATGAGAGCCTCTTGACCGGAAACACCCACGGCTGTGCCTACTTTTGTCGGGCGAATCAGATAAGTGTCGGTCATATAAACAGCGACCAGTGCGCCGGCCTGCGATGTAGAAAGGCCTATTACATTTGCATCGCCAAGTTTGTGCGTGAACGATATTTTGCCGTTCTTAAGGTTCTTAACCTGTTCAATCTGACTGGTCGAAACCTGCTTGAAGAACTCGTCATTTCGAGTATCGAAAAGTTGAGCACTCAGGCTACTGTCACCCTTATTGATGACGTCACCGTAGGTTGCTGGCAAAGATAGTGGCGGCACCTTCAAGAACAATGACTTTGCGTCCACAGGAATGGCACCAGTGTCGGCTGCAGGAACGGCAGGAATCTTTGCGCCGGGCATGAGCCTGACCGTGTACCAGACCTGGTAGTTCTCTCTTGGTGATTTCTGTTGAAGCACAACAAGTTGGGGCAGCGCAGCATCTCCGGGTTCATCGGTAACCACCATGATGCTTCGCGGCCAACTCGTTGAGGCTGCCGGGAGGCTGAAAGAAAGCGGCTTGTCGACGATTGCCGGAAGCGCCGCAATTTTGTCGCTCTTAGATCGAAGGTAGTAGTGAACGCTTCGTAGGCTCAGAGCTGGGCCGGTAAACCTTGGCGCTAGTAGTTTCTTGTCGTTGCTGGCATCAGCAGCCTTTGCGGAAGTTGCCACATCTTTGAGGATTCGCTTTAACTGGGCACCGGTGACTACCGGTGGAGCTGCCTTTACTGCCGTTGCCGAAGCCGTTGGCGCTGGTGCAGTTCTCGCCTGCCCGACACTGCAACCGCTAAGTAGCGCGATTGTGGCAAGCGTTGCCGGAATAACTAGAGCGTTCCTGCCAGCTGCACGACGCCCACGCGCTGGCGCAAATCTAGCCTTGCTTCGAGCCCGGTACTTAGGCCCAGATGGCGCTTTCGGTAGACGGCGCCGCGGGCCGCGCTTGCGACGCCGATCGCCAAAGTGCCACGTCAGAAGCACGCCGCCAGCGATAAAGATTATGAATCCGGCGATTAGCAAGACATTTGACCATGTCCAGTCGTGCGAGATTGGCCAAACAATTTTGATGTCACCAGGAACGGCTCGAAGGCCGTTCGAAGCCACGAGCACGGCTGCATCCTCTGCGGTGCTTGTGGTGAGGCTGGCTACCCGAGAGCCAGTGCTTTGATCGCGCCAAAGATCAAGCCCAAGCGGCGAGAAACCTGGCCCGGCACCAACGGCTTGCTGTGTTGTAAGTGCAGTATTTTTATTCGCCAGGCTAATGCTGGTTGAACTGCTTTTACCTACAAATGCCACGACGTCTGCTTCACGACCGCTGGCTAAGAAGGCGCCGGCTTGAGAACCGGACACTCGAACGGTAGGGGTTCCAGGGTGCAACGCCAAGGTGTCATGCGGAATCACAGCAAACGGTGAAGTCGAGTTAAAACTCACCGACATAGAAACGCTGGTTTGCGGCGCCCAAATGGTGCGCTGCCCTAGTCCCAAAAGCAACATGCCCACAGACACGACAAGCATCGCAGCAGCAATCAAAAAGCGCATGCGATATCCAATCAGGCTAAACTTGAGGCGGGTTACCAGCCAGTAACCATTCTACCGAAGCGCCTAGGAGCACCATCTTGTCTGTCGAAGAGACCGAATTCCCCGTAGCCCTGCGCGGCTACGAGCGCGGCCCAGTTGACGACGCTCTGCTAGACCTTCGAAAGCAGGTGCTGCAACTCTCTGCGCAAAACGCTCAATTGGCCAATGAGCTCCGTGAAACTACCAAAGCTCTCGAAACCGCTCGTGAAGAGCTTCAAGAGGCAGGTAAACCGACCTACACGGGTGTTGGAGCTCGAGCAGCACTAATTCTTAGTACGGCAGAAGACCAGGCGGCTCATCTACTGGCAGAAGCCGAGCGCGAAGCCGAGCGCAAACGCAAGGCCCTCGCCCTCGAAGTTGAGGCACAACACGGCGAGGCCAAGGGTTACTACGACTCGCTCGTCTCAGAAGCTCAGCGTCGCAGCGACCGCATTATCGGCGCAGCACGCACCGATTACGATGAAATCATTGCCAAAGCCAAGCAAGAAGCAGCCCGTATTGCAGATGAAGCCCTTCGCGAGGCGGGTTCAATTCGCGGCTCTATCTCAACCGAAGTGGCAAAAATGCGAGCAGCAGCTCGCCGTGAGGTGCAGTCTCTCAAGGCAGAGGTTGAGCGCGATCTTGCTGAACGCAAACTGATTGCCTTCCGCGAAAACACGCGCAGCCTAAATTTCGAGAGTGCCGCTGGCCTCCTAACCGAACAGGCTCGAATTGATCTCGAGCTCGAGCTCACGGCTCGTCGCGCTGAGGCAGAAGCGGAATACTTGAAAAAGCACCAGGAAGCAGTTTCAACGACTCAGAAATACCTGGATGATGCAAACTCGCAGCTTTCAAATGCGCTGACTCGCGCCAATGCCGCACGCCTAGAAGCTGAAACTCTAGAAGCAGCGGCAATTTCGTTCAACCAGCAGACCACTACTTTCACCCGCCAAAAGGCCGATGCAATCATCGCTGCAGCGGATGCAGAGGCAAGAAGTATCGTTGCATCGGCGCAAATCGCGGCAGCCCGCGAAATTGCTCAAGCGACCGAAGCCACGGTAAAAATTTCATCCGAGCGCGATTCGGTGGATGTTTACCTGAAGAACCTGCGTGCAGTGCTCGACAGCGCTGGCAAGCCAACCGCCTAAATAAAGCCGAGCAGAGTAGGTTTGTGAATATGCAGGGTAATACGAAGATCACAAACTCTTTCCAGGTTGGCCTCCTTGGCGGCTTGGGCGTGCTTGCTGCCATTGTCATCGGCGGAGCCGTTCAAACCCTTGCAGACATCATCACCTACGTTGCCGCAGCTATCTTTATCGCCCTTGGCCTAGACCCGGTAGTCACCAAGCTTGAAGGTTTTGGTCTAAAGCGACCAATCGCAATTCTCACAGTGGTGCTGGTGCTTCTTGGTGCCATCGGTGCCCTAATTTGGGCCATTTTTCCTACGCTTGCATCGCAAGGGGCTCACTTCATTGCTACCGCGCCCGCGGTCATCTCGGGCTTCGGCCAGTTGCCCGTAGTTGTTCGACTCGACGATCAACTCGGCGGCACTATTTCGAATGCAATATCCAGCGCATCCACATTCCTAAGCGACTCGGCGAACTGGCCAAAAATGCTCGGAGGTGTGGTTCAGGTAGGCGTAAACATTTTTAACGGCTTTTTTGCCACGCTAGTTATCTTGATTCTTAGCCTCTACTTCATGGCCTCTTTGAATCGATTCAAAGCCTTTATTTACGGTCTTGTCCCAGCTTCGAAGCGAGTAAAGTTCCATGACATCGCCGAACAGATCGCAACCTCGGTTGGTCGCTATGTGATTGGCCAATTCACAATCGCTTCGACGAACGCCATACTTAGCTACATATTTATGAGCGTTGTCGGCATCCCGTTTGCACTCGTCCTAGCCTTCATTATTCTTTTGCTCGGCCTGATTCCGTTGGTTGGAACGATTACCGGTGCTGCGATAGTGACGCTCGTTGCATTGAGCGTGTCACCGACGTCTGCGCTAATCGCAGCAATCTACTATCTGATCTACATGCAGGTTGAGGCTTACCTAATCAGCCCAAGAGTCATGAATAAAGCTGTAGCGGTGCCAGGTGCTGTAGTGGTTGTGGCTGCTCTCTCTGGAGGGGCATTGCTCGGCGTTCTAGGAGCTCTAGTAGCCATCCCGGTGGCTGCTTCGGCGATACTGATTATTCGCCAGATTTTGGTTCCGCACCAAGATTCAAAGTAGTTGGCAGCGGGTAAGCCGCTGGGTTTACAACCCTAACAATCTCGTTTAGAACTCGTGTCGTGGCCGCCTCGCCCACCCAAAGGTGCTTGGCTCCATC